>NZ_MNQN01000053.1:0-11199 GCF_001915455.1 Bacteroides sp. 43_46
CCGGAAACAGACAGCTGGCAATGCCGCCGCCAAAAAGCAGGGCTGCCAGTCTCATAATAAACATATGATCCATATTCATAAATTGATTTAGATTTTTCCGGTAAGCGCATCCTTTACCAGTCTTTTGGCTTCCGCTATGAGAGCCTGTTTCGGATTCGCCATGAAACGGAACATCCGGTAAGACACATCCAGCATCTTCCTCTCGTTTCTGAATTCTTTCTGCAGGATGGCGGATTTGGCCATGCTCATCGCCTCGTTCTTTCCTGGAACATAATGGTAGGTGTGTTCCCTGCCGTCCTCGTAATACCTGTGCGTGGCCTTGTAATCATACATGCTGATGAACCGGTCCGCACACCGGGCTTTCCACTCCATGTGTTCGAAGCCGATCATGACTTTTTTGCCATCCAGGACATGGACAAATCCCTTGCTTTTTGCGAGCGGTGACAATGATACCGTCTGTGTCACATCGTTCCGCGAAACGATGATATGAACATGGAGTTGCAGCCCGGGTTTCCTGTCCCCGGCTTTTGCCCGTCCCTCCTTTACATCCTCATCATTGTTCCTGTAGTGGCGTTCCGTTTCCACCCTCCCAAAATAAACAAGATCCTTTCCTGATTTTATCTTCTCCCTGCGAAAATTCTCCGCATACAGGTCCATACAGTTCCGGGAGTAATTCTTCAACTCATGAATGACCTTTTCCTGTTCCTCCACGGTGAGCCGCTCAAATTCCGCCACCTGCTTTCCTGTAACCTTCCGGATCAGGTGGACCGCTTCATCCTGTGAGGGATTGATGGACAGCATATAGAATTTATCGTCTCTTTTTTTTAGGCTCTTGTGGTTGTTGTCAATCTTTTGCATGACCGTCACCGGTGCGACATAATCCTCCTCATGGGAGAAGAAAGTGTCATAATAAGGTTTGTCTTCAAGACTTTCCTTCAACAGATATTCCACCAGTGCCCGGCACCTGTCCTTGTTGTCGCATACACAGGGTGTGTTGACCGGTTTATGTACTTTTACAAACATATTTATAGGTTTTATGAGTAATAATGGTTATATGATATATCAAAAGCCTGGGAACATACAGTGTACCACAGCCACCTGTCGAAACCGATCATTCCCTTTTTACCATTCAAGATATTAACAGATCCCCGGCTGTTGGCAAGAGGGCATAATGTTACCGTCTGTGTCACATCGTTCCGTGACACGATGATATGAACATGGAGTTGCAGCCCGGGTTTCCTGTCCCCTGACTTTGCCCGCCCCTCCTTCACATCCCGGTCTGTTCCTTTATAATACCGGGCATTACCGATTCTTCCGAACCAAAGAATATCCTCCACTCCCTTTATCTTTTCCCTTCTGAAATTTATTGAATAACACCTCATGCATAGTATTGTAAATTTCTTCAACTCGTCAGTCACTTCAATCTGTTCCTCCATGGTGAGCTGCTCGAATTCCGTCACCTGCTGTCCGGTGACCTGCCGGATCAGGTCGGCCAATTCCTCCTGTGAGGGACAAATGAAAATCCGATAGAACTTATCATCCTTCCTTTTCAGCCTTCTGTGATTATTGTCAAGTCTTTGTATAACCTCCGCAGGGGTTATATGACACATGTCATGTGAAAAGAAATTATCATAGTATTCTTCACTTGCCATGCATTTGTCCCTCAGATAGGTTATTAACATTGCAGAGGACCCTTTATGATTCCGTATCCCCGGCATATTGCTTGTCTTGTGTATTCTTACGAACATATTTCCTTTACCTTATATAACAACATTTCCAGATAGACCGGTGCGACAAAATAATCTGTTCCTTTTTCCGCCTTCTTGAAGTTCTTCTGGTCGAAAGCGTTTTCCAGCAGCCTGACAACCTGTCCGAGTTTCCGTCTGTCCTCCACGTCAGGAGCACCTGCTTGCTTCAAGCGTTCCACTTCCGCTTTCAGTTGGGTGACCTGTTTGTCGGCCCGGTCCAGCAATTCATCACTGTGCGCTTCCGGCGCCGGAAGCAGCTTGTCGATCTTGTCTTTCTCTATGGCACGGATGATTTTGATGATCCGTTCGATTCCCTGAAGTTCCAGTGTCTTGAACTTCCCGTTGATTGACGTTCGGGGATCCACCCCGTTCCGCTCAAAGTAGGACAGCATTGTCTCAATGAACTCACTGGCCGACACGCTTCCTTTCATTTCGTCCAGATGCTGTTTCACATCTATGGATACACGAATGGTTTTTGTAATTTTTGTTTGCATAATCTTGAATCTTTCCGCAAATGTAAGGGCGGACCGGCACAACCTTTTTGTGCTGCCTCCATCTTTTTTTCTGTAGATTTTTGTCTACATCGCAAATTGTTAACAATCAAATATATATAAAAAACATGTCGATTTTATGTAGACAACACAATTACTTGATAATCAACAGAAAAAAGACTTAAATCTACAGAAAAAGTAGACAATTTGTCTACAAAAAATCTCACAACCTATTGACAATCACGGCTCTGCGTGATGAACATTCCATTGAAATGGGATGTCTGCTTGCTCTTCCTTATTATTTTTTCGATGAAAAAATGGAATTTCTCGGGCAGAGCCCTTTCCAAAGAAAAGAGAAAAGACCATGCGGAATGAAATGAATATAAAAAATATGTGACAGAAAAACGGATATATATTATGTCCATACAGGAACAAACTGCAAGGTCATATGGCAGATACGGATGTGCGCCGGATTTCAGGTCTTGAAAGACACGGAGAAATCCGGAAAGGCACTGGCATTGCCATTTTTGTAAGAGGTTCCTTCGGAAGCTATCGGCAAGTGGCCGGTGGACAAACCGGAAGACAATACGGCAGACTTTATCAAACCGATTCTGAAAATCAAGAAAAGTACAATATCTGTTTCTGCATAATCTTCCCGAAAAAAAGAAAATGAACAATACCTGACAGTCAATACTTATGGGTTGCGATAGAAATGCGCATGAACATTCCTGTCCATGAACGAATAAAAATATAGGTAATCTGAAAATGATGGCGGAGAACCGGACATGCCTGGTAGCGTCAAGAAGGAACAAAAAGAAGCGGCAGGATTATTTTGAATCGTCCTCTTTTTCCACGAATCCGATAGGTATACATTCTAAATTGCCGTGTCACTTTTTTTTAACATCCATTCAATATATATATCCATCCAATACTTAATGTCAATACATTAAAGTGTTTTAATATTAAAACATTAAAATATCAAAATGTTGAAATATTAAAACTTTAGTCATAAATACCTGTACATGAAGTCATGCAGGTGTTGTTTTATGATATTTATTTACCCATACATGTTATATTATCATCAAAAATATCAGACACCTAATTCTGTAACCCACACTTGATCTTATGTGGAAAATCAATGGATATTCTTTTTTTCAAAGGAATGCTGACGGTTCAATTTAAAAACATTTTAATATCAGAATATTTTAATTTTTAAATTGTTTGATATTTTAAAATTAAAATATTACAACATTAAAATATTAATACGGACAGGTATGGAGTTGTAATCCGTATCTTTGCCCCATGTCCTTTTAGAAAAAGGAAATATGCCATCATGCCTCCTAAAAATGTCTATATTTGCGTTTCAATAATATAAATGATATGGACAGAACTAAGGACGCATGCAGACACCAATCAAACAACAGAGTCATCATGTGGTACAAAATAAGAGAATTATATTCAAAAGGATTTAACAAAAGTCAGATTGCGTTCCAGCTTGGTCTGCATAGAAGTACGGTGCGCCGGTACTTGAAAATGGATGAGGACACATTGACTGCAAAATTGCAGCATCGCAGGCGATATCCCCGCATACTTGACAAATACGAAAGTTATGTCTGTGACGTTCTTTCCCGACGCAGCATATTAGACCAGTTGACTACCAATGTTTTATAAATAAAATGGTAGAAAAGTCCGTTTTGCACTTCTTTTTCTTCGCTGAACGAGTACAAAATTAGTGCATTTTTTCGGATTATGAAAGCAACTGAAAAACTTTGTGCAAAATCATTTTTGAAGGGCTGATTTGAGGTGTATTAGTGAAAAGTATGGAATATATTGCATCGCATTTTGTCGGTGATGATGTTCGCGGTTATTTCGCTGATTGTTTCTCCAAGGTTGAAGATGATGTAGTGTATTATAAAGGTGCTGACCAAAAGAAAAAATCGTTTGCTTGTCGAAGTTTTTCTTTCTCCCTCTTTTTGACTTTACTTTAATGGACGTATATATGAATACGAGGATAAAGTAAAGTTGTTTTTTCTTTTGGTCGGCAAAATAGTTTTATCGAATCCTATGAAGTAATAGCTGAAAATTGAACTATTATTAGTATTTTTACCCCCGAAAAGTTTAAAATGTGGCTGTTATGGAAGATGTTTATTCGCTCTCCGATGTCACTGCCGATAAAATAAATTTTGATCTTTTATTGGTCTCCGCAAAAGTGCCTCTTTCGTGTTTCAAGTCAACGAACTTTAATATAAACTTTGTGTTTTCAGTTATTCGAAAAAATTGAATAACTGAAAATCTTAAGCCCCAACATATCATATAATATAGAAATAGATGCTTTTTCATTCACTATATGATACATTGAGACCTAAAATATTCTTGGTGGGTCTATGCCTGTCACAAGATAAGGTTCTTGCTTGGTTCAAAACCATTGGTGATATGTTCATTTTGACAAACATATCCCATTTGATTGCAAACGACCCTTGTGCCATTTATTTCAGCATCGATGTTGGTGTGCGAGTGCCCATAAATCCAAGCGTCAATGCGACTGTCAGCTATAAGTTTGCTCAAATCAGTAGCAAATGCACTATTCAAAACAGAACCCTTATGATGAGGGGCAACCACTTCTAATGTGGGAAGATGATGTGTTACCACTACAATGTGTTCTGCAGTACTTTCTGCCAGACTTCCCTTGATGAAATCCAAGCAGAAAATATGCATTTGATTAAATTCTTCTGTTTGGAGCAATTTATCATTATACTTTATCTGCCGGAAGTCATTCATGCCTTTCCACACAAAATATTCGTTAGCTGGTGAGATGTGAGACCACAAAGTGTTCATGATAAAATCTGTATCATCAATCCGTATCACTTGATTTTGATAATATCCTACATTTTCCTTAAACATCCATTTCCATTGTAATCCTCTATCCATCACATCACAATAATTGTAATACTCGTGGTTTCCGGGTACGATGAGCACCTGACGATAATTAGCAGAAGTCCATTTCCAGAAATTACTCAAAGGTGCAACCTTGTTTTTCAAGTAAAATATATCTCCGGCAAGAACCAGAATATCTCCCGTTACAGGTAATTCATTATGTTTTAGCCACCTGCTGTTATCACTGAACTCCAAATGCAGGTCGCTCATATATTGTATCTTCATCTTACTGTCCTCCTTTTTCAATTTGTTTGGATATAATTCTCTTAACCTGCTCAAATGATACAGGGGTAAAGTTGTTGTTATCAACTCCGACATCGTATTGTGTTGGATAGAGATACTGAAGCCTTGCAGCGTCAATTCCGGTGTTGTTTTTCCTTGTGTGAACGTGCCCGAACAGTTGCCATACATCTTTATATCCGCCATCAAAGCATAGAAAAGGATAGTGGTTCAAATATATCCTTTGCTTGCCGACCTCTATGTGCATCTGCATTGCCACATGTTCAAATCGGTCAATGTATCCTTGGCGTATATTTTTCAAATCGTGGTTGCCCATAATCAGATGTATCCTGCCGTTCAATCTGTCAAGCATTTTAGTCCACTCAGCTGAACCGCCAAGACAAAAATCGCCCAAGTGAAAAACAATATCATCTTGTCCGATTGTATTATTCCAGTTGGAGATAATAGTTTCGTTCATCATTTCCACATCCTTAAACGGTCTGTTGCAGAAATGAATAATATTCCCGTGATAAAAGTGGGTGTCAGATGTAAAGAACACCTTGCTGCCATCAAATTTATAGTTCATTTCTTTTCAATTTATATGTGCATCACTGCACGTTAATAATCAAGTTATCAGTACGCATTAGACGGAAAAGGCAGAAGAGCATCACAAAGGCGACTGTCACAAATGGGCATAAAAACAAAATAGTTGGAGGTTTGGTAAGGACTCTCCAACTATTCAGCTTATATTTTCAATCAAAGTACAAAAGTGTACTCGCTATGTTCGTTGGAAAGTATTTACTATACGAGGTTCAATGCGTGAAACATGAACACTCGACACAGATTCAGTGCGTTTATTGCTCTGAATTGCGGTTGTCATTGATAATATGTTCATTCTGTTTCTCTGCATTGTTAATATTATATCGTTTCAAAAACGAAGCAAAATTAGCAAATAAATCCCATACTGCCATTGTTTTACATTAAAATCTTTTGTAATACAGAAAAATACTTAGCTCAAAATTTCGTATTATGCCATTTAAACATTATGTTTGCATGACATAATAAATATAGAATATGAAATTCGTTGATAGAATAGATGAAGCAGCACGGCTGAAGGATGCTCTTGCGAGAGAGAAGTCTTCGTTAGTCGTCATGTATGGTCGTAGACGATTAGGTAAGTCAACGCTTATCAAAAGAGTGTTGTCTGACAATGATGTTTATTTTCTCGCTGACCGTTCTGAAAGCCAATATCAGAGAACATTGCTCGCCAAAGTGATAGCACAAGTGTTTCCAGATTTCGACAAGTTGGCATATCCGGACTGGGAATCTATGTTTCGTGCGGTTAATTATCGAACAGACAAACGTTTTACTATATGTCTGGATGAATTTCCGTATCTTGTGGAACAATCTCCAGAGCTTCCATCTGTTCTGCAGAAACTTGTTGACGAGAAGCAACTGAAATATAATCTTGTGCTCTGTGGTTCTTCTCAAAATATGATGTATGGGTTGTTCCTTGATTCTACAGCACCTCTCTATGGCCGTGCTGATGAGATAATGAGGCTTGCGCCGATACGTTTGCCGTATATTCAGGAGGCTTTGAGTCTTGATGCGATGAATGCCATTGAGGAGTATTCCGTATGGGGAGGTGTACCACGTTATTGGGAACTAAGGGAAAACAAAAGCTCGCTTGATGATGCATTGTGGCACAACATCCTTTCTGTGAATGGAACACTTTACGAGGAACCAGTCAAACTCTTTCAGGATGATGTGAAGGATATTGTCAAGACTTCGACAATAATGTCTTATATAGGTACTGGTGCAAATCGTCTTTCAGAAATTGCTGGACGATGCAATGAACCTGCAACTAATCTGTCACGACCATTGAAGAAGCTTGTAGATCTCGGATTCTTGGAAAAAGATGTTCCATTCGGGATTGATGAAAAGAATGCAAAAAAGAGCCTGTATAAAATAGCCGATCCATTTATGGCATTCTACTATCAGTTTGTTGTTCCTAACCGTTCGTTCATCGAGCTTGGTCGTCGTATGCCATTAGAACAGGCTTTGGCAGCCCATTTTTCTGAGTATGTGAGTATGAATTGGGAAAAACTGTGCAGGGATGCTGTAACGGGAAATATAGTCAATGGAACTGTTTACGGCAAGGCAAAACGCTGGTGGGGTTCTGTTTTTAATGAGGATAAGAAACCGGAACAAGTCGAATTTGATGTAATGGCAGAATCGCTTGATAAAAAGTATCTGCTGGTAGGTGAGTGCAAATGGACAAATCAAGAGAATGGGAAACAGTTGACAGCCGAGCTTCTCCGTAAAGCAAATCTGTTACCGTTTGCTAAGAATTACACGATTATTCCGGTCTTATTTCTTAAAAATGCTCCGAAAGATGATGTTGAGAATGCGATGTTGCCGGAAAATGTTGTTGAGTTAATAAGATAAGTTATCTCTAATAAGAGTGTGATATATATGGATAAGAAAGAGCTATTGGATTTGATTGATCAAGATTCGTCTTTTATGAAGGCGTTTCTTGATGAGTATAGACAAGATGGTGTAAATTTTGGTGCAGAAGATCGTTTGATGAGCCTATTTGTTGATATGAAACAAAGTGTTGTGGAGGATCAGATACCGGAATCTTTATTTGGCCGCTTAGTAAATTTAATACGAACTTTAGAAGTGGAGAAGCTGAGAACGCATCAAAATGAACTTCAGAAATTACACAACTTTGAGAAATATCGTGATTTGGCAGAGCATGTATTCGTTAATAGCTTTTTTGTGAGTAAAACATTTTATTTACTTAAAGCGATTGGTTTTACAAGTTCTAATGTGGTTCTTATAGGAGCGAATGGCAGTGGTAAGACTACATTTGCAAATTCAATAAGAGAACAATTAGAAAAAACAGATAATGGCATTGTTATTCCAGCTCAAAAATTACTAGTATTTCCGACATACAATAGTATTCCAACATATAAATCAGCTTTTGCTGATTATGAGAGTCGTCAGAAAGTTTGTTTAGATGATAAGCAAACTTTTAAGGCAGAAAAAAATGATGATTATCCTTATTCTTTATCAAAACAATATAGTGAAGAACTAAGAATACTTGTTTCTGCATTAATTTCTGAGAGATTAGAAAGAAGAAATAATTTTTGTTCAAATGCGCTAGAAGGAGATATTATACATCTTGATGATTTTAAAAGTAATATAGATGAGGTTATTGAAGTTTGGAATCATCTTATAGAACATAGAACTTTATTATGTGATAATTTAGGAAATCTTCAGATAGAGTGCGGAGACGAAAAATATCCTGCATATAAAATGAGTGATGGAGAACGTGTTATTTTTTATGTTGTCGGACGTGTCATGCTTGCTAAAGAATCGTCTTTGATTATCGTTGACGAGCCGGAGATGCATTTGCATAAAGCGATACTTAATAAACTGTGGGATATATTGGAGGAAAAGCGTAAAGATTGCATGTTTATATATTTAACCCATGACATAGATTTTGCTTCTACAAGAATAGCTAACAAACGTTGGTTAAAGTCTTATAGTTGTAGTGTCTCTGGTGTTTTTGAAAATTGGGAAATTGAACCAATATATGATTCCGAGATACCAGAGGCACTGTTAATGAAAATATTGGGTAGCAGGAAAAAAGTACTATTTTGTGAGGGTAAACAAGGTAGTTTGGATAGGCAAATATTTGAATTATTATTCCAGAATTTTACAATAATACCACTTACATCGTGTAAAGATGTAATTAATTATACAAAAGCTTATAATAGAATAGGTAATAAATACGCAGTGGCATATGGTATTATTGATAGAGATTTTAAAACAAAAGAACAATTGGATAAACTAGTAACGGAGAATGTCTATTCGTATGATGTTGCTGAAATAGAAAATCTCTTTCTGGTGGAGGACTTTATTAAAGGTTTTGCTGAATATAAACATGAGATTTGCGATATAGATAGCATTAAAACACAAATTTTCACTTCGTTTGCTCGAGATAAAGAGCAACAAATTTCTTCATATCTAATTTATCGAATTAACTATAATTTTAATGAGTCTCATGTTCGGAATGGAAAAGACAAAACAGAAGTAGAGGCGAATTTTGGCAAGTTTGTAAAGCAAATCAAAATAGAAGAGTGGTATAATATGCGAGAACAGGAATTAGATGATGTAATTAAAACTAACGATTATTCAAGAGTTATTAGACTATACAATAATAAAGGTCTTCATTCTATTATTGAAAAGGCCTTAGGTATTTCAGCTTATAATTCGAAAGCATTAGAATACTTAAAGAGTTGTCCAAATGCTCGCGCTATATTGCGTAATGTTTTACCCAAATTAGAGTAGAAACACCAATCAACAACCTGAAAGTTGTGTAATCTCGATTATTTATAGTACCTTTGCCTACAAAATAAGGCAAAGGTATTTTTGATGCATACAATGGCTGAAGACAAGATAGACAACGCTTTAGGAGAAGGAAAGAATATAATGGAAAACAAGAGAGAGGATTGGGTTTGCCATTCACAGGCTATAGCTGCAACTATGTCGAACCGGATGGAGGAACTTGGTATGACACAACGAGCTTTGGCTGAGAAAATGAATTGTACCCAGCAGTATGTTTCTAAAGTGTTGAAAGGTCGTGAAAATTTGTCGTTGGAAACCTTATGCAAAATAGAAAATGCATTAGGCATCAAGATATTGCAAGCTAGAATAAATAAGTAACAACACCATAGCAGAACAAGAATATGTCAACACAAAGCGAAGCGGCATTGGAAGCCGGACTGATAGCCACACTCCGACAAATGGACTATGAGTATGTCCAGATTGTCGAGGAAGATAATCTTTATGCCAATTTCAAACGTCAGTTGGAGATTCATAACAAGAAACAACTGGCGGAAGTTGGTCGTACTTCATTTACGGATGAAGAGTTTGAGAAGATATTGATTTATCTCGAAGGTGGCACACGCTTTGAAAAGGCCAAGAAACTTCGTGACCTCTATCCGCTTGATACGGTAAATGGACAACGGATTTGGGTGGAATTTCTTAATCGTACCCAGTGGTGTCAGAACGAGTTTCAGGTCTCAAGTCAGATTACTGTTGAAGGACGGAAAAAATGCCGCTATGATGTGACTATACTTATCAATGGTTTGCCATTGGTTCAGATAGAATTAAAGCGCAGGGGAGTAGAACTCAAACAGGCATATAATCAGATACAACGCTATCATAAGACTTCGTTCCACGGATTGTTCGACTATATCCAATTGTTTGTTATATCAAATGGTGTCAATACCCGCTATTTTGCCAACAATCCTAATAGCGGTTATAAGTTTACATTCAATTGGACGGATGCTGCCAATCATCCGTTTAATGAATTGGATAAGTTTGCCGTATTCTTCTTGGAAAAATGTACGCTTGGCAAAATCATAGGGAAATATATCGTGCAGCACGAGGGCGACAAATGTTTGATGGTGCTTCGTCCTTATCAGTTCTATGCCGTAGAGAAAATTCTGGATCGTGTGCAGAACTCCAACGATAACGGCTATATATGGCATACAACAGGAGCCGGAAAAACATTGACTTCGTTCAAAGCTGCCCAACTTGTGTCAGAGTTGGATGATGTGGATAAGGTTATGTTTGTTGTTGACCGACATGACCTTGATACCCAGACTCAATCGGAATATGAAGCCTTTGAGCCAGGAGCTGTGGATAGTACTGATAATACGGATGAACTTGTGAAACGCCTTCAAAGCAATTCCAAGATTATCATCACTACCATTCAGAAACTCAATGCTGCA
>NZ_MNQN01000054.1:0-2453 GCF_001915455.1 Bacteroides sp. 43_46
GATGCTCAAACACACATTCAGGAAATACAGGAAGTTCTTCTTCTGATTTTATCCATTTACCCGTTTTACCATTTTGGATATTTGGTAAAATGGATAAATACTCTTTACTGAACGGAGCCAATGAGATTCCGGCTTGATTTGCCAAATGGAAGAAAGAACGGATAGTAATGCCTTGCCCTTTGGAGTGCAGACAATACGTATATTGTTTATCCGTTTCTTCCCTTTGATAGGTAGGGTAAAACCTGCTGATGCGGTGGTAATACTCCCGCCCGTTCTCTCCCAATCCATCTACAAGCGCAAAACCCAACTCCACCCAATCTTTATAATGAGGAGCTATATCAATGGCACACTGTTCTATCTCCCGAACAACACTTTCCACATCATCCTCCACCTTATTATATATAGGGGCAATACGTGGCGTATGTATTTGCTGTATTTCAGAAGGGACATTTTCCCAATCTTGGGCGGAAAATATTTTCTTCGACATCATCTTTGTATTTATGGTTAATATATGCCACATCACTGCCAGACATATCCACTAATGGCAAACCTGTCGCTTTGATGTAGTTGGCAACAGCCTTGAAGTACCGGGAATGTTCCCAGCCTTTCAAGTCAACAGGTATTATCCACTTCAATCCATTACCGGATGGACTGACAAATAACAGTTCTGTATCAAAATACTCATGGTTGAGTAGTTGCTGTTTTAACTCCCCTATGTTATCCACATGATCGAAATCCAAACACATCAATCCTGAGTGCATAATCAGTTCCTTCTCATTACGCTTGCGGAATAATCCCGAAAAGGTACAATAGTCAAAATGAGTGGCTTTGTATCTTTTAGCTTCGGAAGAAGACATCATCAAACGCAGGGCTTCAGTTTGTGGTTGGGCATAATGCCCGATGATATAACGATACACATCCACAATACCTACCGCCCTTATCGGTTCGATGTTTTGAATGGGCTTGCGAAAGAATTCGTTTGGCTTCTTCCATTAAATCATCTTGTGTCTTATGCGATTTGTTCTTCAACCAATCGTCAATCTCAGATTGCAGAAAAGCCAACGCTTTATTTATTTTATGTACGGGAATCTGTTTGGTTGATACCCATCCATAAACCGTTTGCTTGGCTGGATGCGATGGCAGATAAGCGCAAAGCTCGTCTATATCCATCCACTTGGGTGAATTACTTGCTTGCTTATGCTGCAAGGCATTTACTTTGGTTTGTAGTGCTTCTACAGACTCAATCAGGTAGGACAACGCATTTGGCATCTCCTCCAACGAATTTACTTTATAAGCCATTTTCTTCGTATTTAAGTTGATGCCGCAAAAGTATAGGGATGCTTATAGGTGCTAAATAGGTGCTTGACCGCCACCAATCAACCGCTCATTTACCACTAACAGATTTAAGTTTCATTAATACGAGAATTTATTGGAAGACATAATAAAAGGGGAATAAACCACTATTGGGACCAACACATTCCTTATCGAAAGCTTCAATCTACAAAATACCCCTCAAAAAGCCGATGCTTCATGAGGGGTAAACGGTGGTAAGTATATGATTGGAATTACATAAGTCATTGGTGCTCAATGGTGGATACAACCACCACAATCTATAAATCCAAATTTTCTATATGCAGTGTATTGGCGGCTTTCTCTTTTTGTTCGTTTACGATGTGCGTATAAATCTGCGTGGTTTTGACGTTTGTATGTCCCATCAAAGACTTGATGGTGTATATGTCAACGCCATTTTCCAGCAACAGCGAAGCATAGCTATGACGTCCACAATGGAAGGTGATGTGCTTCTTGATACCGGATGCTTCTATCCAGACTTTCAACGGACGAGAAATCCAAGAGGCATCAGTCAATCCTTCAAAAACAAGTGCTTCATCAGCTTGTAATCGGGCCTTTTTGTCTTTTGCTGAATTACGACTGCTTGCCATGTGCCCTTGCTTGTTTGCTGAATTTGTTTCCATTTCAAAGTTTGAATATCACTATGCCGCAATCCAGTGAGAATAGAGAACAAGAACGCACGTTTCAAAACATCATCCTTGCAAGGAGTATCAACCAACATTTGCACTTCATCCATGGTAAGCGCAACGCGAGGTTTCTCAATGTTTGTTATTCCCTTTACTTTCGCGCTTATATCAACGGTCAGGTATTCATCAATGAACGCCTGTTTCAGTCCAGCTTTAAGTATGGAAAAATAGGTTGATGCCGTGTTTTGTGAGATAGTACCTTTCTTATTCCCTCCCATTGGAGCACGGAGAAGGAACATCTTTATATCTTCAAGCAGTTTAACGGAAATCGCCTTGAATGGAATTGGTTGCCCTTGTGAATACATTTTCAATAATTCACCTACACGCCTCCAGTTGACTATAATCGAATCGGAACTATTGGGATGACGTGTGCTTATAATACGATTGAAATACTTGATAAAATCCTGTTCGCTCCGC
>NZ_MNQN01000054.1:2480-15038 GCF_001915455.1 Bacteroides sp. 43_46
CCGCACATTGTCGGCATAGATGCAAGCCTCTTGGTCTATCGTTGAACGGCATTGGATAATTCCATTCAAATCACGTTTAGGCTTATAGTTGAATGTTCCATCCGGCAAGATTCGTGCTATGGATGACTTATCCCAAATGGGTGTGGATATAGTTCTGTTGATAGATTCCACCACACGGCTTGCTCGTTTAGAACCTCGCTTATACACTGGGTATGACTCTATAATCAGATACCACTCTTCTTTATAATTCGACCTTCTGAGTTTGACGGTCACTTTGGTATTGGGTAATGCTTTCTTCATAACGACTTATACAATTTATCAATTTCAGATTTGGGAACATAAACATAGTTACCGATTTGGCGTGTAGGAATAGAATGACGGCGTATGTGCTTAAACACACTGCTGTCATTGATATGGAACTTCTTTGCGATCTCTCCGATGGTGTAACAATCTTTGGGTTCAAAGGACAATGCCTCCTTTTTTCTCTTTCTACTCCCTGCCTTTGTTTTGAAGTGTTCATCCATATACTGCCGACTAAGGCGTATCAGACGCTGACCAAAATTGTATGACGGTATCAAGCCTTGCCGTATCATACGATAAAGAACGTCTTTACTAATTCCGTAAATCAGCATAGCTTCCTTTACGGTTAGATACCCCTTACTGGATGGTATTCGTCTAATCAGTGCTTGGCGTATCGCTTCTTTCTCTTTTGCGATTTGTCTTTTCTTATACGCCCTCTTGGAACAAGCAGGGCAACAATACTTCGACACTAATGTCGGAGGAGTAAAGATTTTACCGCACTCCTCGCAACTTCTTTGAATGATGTAATTTCCTCTTGGCATATTCTTCTCGTTTTAAATGGTTTATATCAATTTAAGTTGTACCTTATCGCCAAATAAGACGTGTCGCAAACATGTCGCAAATAAGAGATAAAAAAGCCCATAGAAAACACATAGCAACCATGAACCCCATATTATTATCTGTTTACTTATCGGAATCATTTGACTTCCTCAAAATCAGCATCTTGCACATTATCTCCATGCTTAGTTCCATTATCTTGCTGACCGGCACCGCCATTCATATCAGGCCCAGCCTGTGCGCCACCTTGTTGTGCACCACCTTGAGCATACATTTCAGCACTTGCAGCTTGGAAAGCAGTATTGATTTCTGCCATAGCAGTATCAATAGCAACCAAATCCTGAGCCTTATGAGCATCTTTCAGTTTCTGCAAAGCAGCTTCAATTGGAGCTTTCTTGTCAGCAGGCAACTTGTCACCTAATTCCTTCAACTGATTTTCAGTCTGGAATATTACGCTATCAGCCTGATTCAATTTATCAATCTTTTCACGTTCCTTCTTATCTGCTTCGGCGTTAGCTTCAGCTTCAGCTTTCATCTTTTCGATTTCTTCCTTGCTCAAACCACTGGAAGCCTCGATACGGATAGCTTGTTCCTTACCGGTTGCCTTATCTTTTGCAGATACCTTCAAGATACCGTTTGCATCAATATCAAATGTAACCTCAATCTGAGGAACACCACGACGAGCAGGAGCAATACCTGACAAGTTGAACTGACCGATTGATTTGTTCTGTGCAGCCATCGGACGTTCACCCTGCAATACATGGATCGTTACTTCACTCTGGTTATCGGCAGCAGTAGAGAATGTTTCACTCTTACGAGCCGGAATGGTAGTATTAGCATCAATCAACTTAGTCATTACACCACCCAATGTTTCGATACCCATTGACAATGGAGTTACATCCAACAATACTACACCCTTGATTTCGTCTGTCAAAACAGCACCCTGTACAGCAGCACCGATAGCAACCACTTCATCTGGATTTACACCCTTAGAAGGAGCTTTTCCAAAGAAATCTTCCACCAATTTCTGTACAGCCGGAATACGTGAAGAACCACCTACAAGGATTACTTCGTCAATATCAGCATTGTTCAAGCCTGCATCACTCATCGCTTTCTTACATGGTTCAAGACAAGCCTGAATCAATCCGTGAGCCAAAGATTCGAATTTAGCACGAGTCAAAGTCTTAACCAAGTGCTTGGGCACACCGTTTACCGGCATGATATACGGCAAGTTGATTTCTGTACTTGTAGAAGAAGACAACTCGATCTTAGCTTTTTCAGCAGCTTCTTTCAAACGTTGCAAAGCCATTGGGTCCTGAGTCAAGTCAGCGCCTTCATCGTTCTTAAATTCCTCTACCAGCCAGTTGATGATTACCTGATCGAAGTCGTCACCACCAAGGTGAGTATCACCGTTTGTAGAAAGTACTTCGAATACACCACCACCAAATTCAAGGATAGATATATCGAATGTACCACCACCAAGGTCGAACACAGCAATCTTCATGTCTTTGTGAGCCTTGTCCAGACCATAAGCAAGAGCAGCGGCTGTCGGTTCGTTCACAATACGTTTTACTTCCAGACCGGCAATCTGTCCGGCTTCTTTCGTAGCCTGACGTTGAGAGTCAGAGAAATATGCAGGAACAGTGATTACTGCTTCCGTTACTTCCTGTCCAAGATAATCTTCAGCAGTTTTCTTCATTTTCTGAAGAATCATAGCAGAAATTTCCTGCGGAGTGTACAGACGTCCGTCGATGTCAACACGCGGAGTGTTGTTATCGCCTCTCACTACTTTATAAGGAACACGAGTAACTTCTTTCTGAACCTGGTCCCAATTTTCACCCATGAAACGTTTGATAGAGAAAATGGTACGTGTCGGGTTAGTAATAGCCTGACGTTTTGCAGGGTCGCCCACCTTACGTTCGCCACCATCTACGAAAGCGACAACAGAAGGAGTAGTACGTTTACCTTCACTGTTTGCAATTACTACCGGTTCGTTACCTTCAAATACAGCAACACAAGAGTTTGTAGTTCCTAAGTCAATACCAATAATTTTTCCCATGATCGTTATTTTTTTATTTATTATTATTCAATGATTTCTTTTTGTCCGGTTGTTTCTCCACTCCTGTTATGGAGTTTCGTCTCGAACGGACGCTTATTAAAAAGCAAACCGTGTGCCAAAAAGAAATTATACGAATGCATGACATAATATCTGCCAAAACGACAGTTTTTAATAAACTTCCTTGCCATGATAGCCATAAAGAAAGTTATTCAGTGACTGACACTAAAACAAATATTATCTATTCTGGTTCGATAAAGAGAATTAATTCTTAACTTTGCAATATTACACTATAAAACAACGAACTATTTATTAATATAGGAATTATACATAAAATCAATTAATGACATCTACATGAAAAATTTATTATGTTTACTTGCATTACTACTATGCACTACCGTATTTGCACAACCTCAACAAGTTATCGTAGGAGTTTCCGGCAATGGCTATGTAACCCGGCAACAAGATGGTGCGCGAATAACACAAAGAGGAGTTACACATTGGACAAATCCTAAAAGTATCGTTAGTATTTACTTCTATTTGCATCAACCGACAACAGCCGATCTGTCACTGTATGCCAAAGGACATTCCGAAATCAAAGTCAATTATGGAAAGAAGGGCTTCAAAGTCAATCTACAATCGGATGATTTCACTAAAGTTCCTGTTGGGAGTATCGATATACGACAGGCAGGGTATGTCCGTATCGACTTACAAGGAGTCTCTAAAAGTGGTGAGAGTTTCGGAGAAATTAAGCAGTTGATAGCAGACAATGTTACAGGTAAAAGTAATTATGTGAAAGACTTCTCTGACTATTGGGGACGCCGCGGTCCTTCCGTTCATTTGGGATATGCGCTACCTGAAGGTGATACTGAATGGTTCTACAATGAAATCACAGTGCCCAAAGAAGGCGAAACAATGCATAGCTACTACATGGCGGCCGGCTTCGGGGAAGGTTATTTCGGAATGCAATACAACTCCCCGACAGAACGCCGTATTCTTTTCTCGGTATGGAGTCCTTTTGATACACAAAACCCCAAAGAGATTCCGGATGACCAAAAGATTAAACTGTTACGCCAAGGCAAAGATGTACACATCGGAGAGTTTGGCAACGAAGGCTCAGGCGGACAAAGTTATTTGAAGTATCCCTGGAAAGCCGGTAATACATATAAATTTCTGATGCAAATCAGACCGGACGGGAATGGAAATACGACCTACACTGCCTATTTCTATGCAACAGATGAGAAAGAATGGAAATTAATAGCCAGTTTCTTACGCCCCAAAACCAACACATGGTATAAACGTCCTCACAGCTTCCTTGAGAATTTCAGTCCGGAACAAGGATATTTATCACGTGAAGTTTTCTTCGGCAACCAATGGGCACGTAGCAAAGAAGGTAAATGGTCCCGACTCACTGACGCTACCTTTACACACGATGCAACAGCGAGTGCCCAAGTCCGTCTCGACTATCAAGGTGGCAATACTAAAGACAATCGGTTTTATCTGAAAATGGGAGGCTTCTTTAACGAATCCGTTCCAATGGGAACTAAGTTTTATTGCAAGCCAACAGGCAAAGAACCGGAAATTGATTGGGAAGCATTGAAGCAATTGTAACAATCAGCTTCCACTATTAATTAGTTCATGAAACAAAAAACCGGCCTCACTGCAACAGATAGCAATGAGGCCGGTTTCATAAATATCAGGCTTTATTGATACAGCCTTTCCTATTTCTTATAATAATTACTTTTTCTCTAATACAATAACCAATGCATTATTGGCATCATACAGCCCAATGCCACCGCCTGCCAATACATCGAATGACTTTACTTCATTCAACGCTTTCAGGATCTTACCTTCTGTCTCCATATCAGGACAAGCCATCATTGTACTTGCCACTCCCGGGAAGGAAATCGATTTGGCATTGCTCGTACTAGTTTCAAAACCTCCGTTAATCAGGTTGCATCCGGCATTACCATGAATAGACTTTTTCTTCACATCAAAAGCGATAAACGGTTGTTTCTCCATTCCTGAAGGAATCGCCTCACCATTTGCTTCTTTAATTTTCCATTCTCCATTCAACACTGAAAGTTTCACATCAGCCTCCTTCTTTTCAAGAACTACAACCGGACGATTGGAAGCATTGCAAAGATACATCTTCCCCTTACCTGCTTTCTTATATCCTTTCACTTGTGCAAGAGCACTCAATACATTCTTCTCGGTAGTCATATCCGGACACATCATCCGAGTACTGGCCATAGCACCTAACTCAAGGCTTCCCGGTTTCGCATTTACATCGAATGTGCCCATCATACGGTTACATCCGCTATTACCGGACACACGACCGGTAGCCGTATCAAATGCAATAAACGGAAGGGTTCTACTTTCGCCCAGAGCAACTTTCGAGCCATTGACTTCTATAATATTCCACTCACCATTGATAGATGACACAGGAACTGCCTTCTCAACCGAACGGCATGAAGACATTGCAAGTGCTGCACCTGCAACGCAAATTGAAACAAAAACTTTCTTCATATTGTTATAACGTTTAAGTTAAATCGTGGACAAAGATACCAAAAAGATTGGGAAATAACACCCAATACAATATAAAATATATACATTTGCCATTGAATATACAACAAATGAACAATTTACATAGTTCACTTAAAGAAATAAATATGAGAACAATCGTCCTATCCGTGATTTTATTCTGTTGTGGTATGTCTCATGTTACCGCCCAAAGTGATTACATTGTCACTACCCCCTCCGCCCAGGAAATTCCTACAAGTGAAGAAGAACAGTTTATCATAAAACACTTTCCTCTAAAACCTTTATGTAAATGGACTCCCGGAATGAAATTCATGTTTGCTCCTTCCGCACGGGAAATGTTTCTTCCTACCCTTTTAATATACAACACCGAAAAAGGAGTGGATAATAGCCTGATGAGACACAAAATACTCACTTTCACCGGAACCGAAGAGAAGGTTCAAAAAATAGCAGATGAAACAAACTACACCACCCGCTTCGTTTTCGAAGATGAAGGGGAAAAATATTATTATGACATAAAGAATATGCGGCTGGACGAGATATGCGAAAGAATGCCCCGTGCCTGCATCAACGGATTAGTTTACCTGCAAGATGTAGATACGGCAAAAGATCTGCTGATAGGAAAGACAATATACATACAATCCGAAACTGTCCGTGTGGATGATGCCAACAGCTATTCCGGCTATCGGGATATACCTATTTCCGTCAATACGGAAGCAACTGTCACGGCCGTCGGAGTGGGCAGCCAGGCGTATCCCGTGAAAATCATATTCAAAGACACACAGGGACATTCCTATTATCTGGAAGTCGCCCTCTCACGGACAAACTCCGGTATGGACATGAGTGATTTTCAAGGTGAAAAGAGAATGAAATACTTTTCAAATTCGATCAGTTTTACGAATAAGAAGCTGGATAATATCGAAAGCCTGAAAAACAGGTACTTGGGGGCAACCGTTTATCCTAAAAAAACATTGTCTGCCAAAAGAGCTGTCTCTCTTGAAAACAAACAAATGGAGTCCCGCGTTCATCTTCCCCGGTACACTATCCTGACAATAAAAGAAGTTCGGATGCCCTCTCCCGGCAGTCTGGCTATTTTGACATTAAAAGACAAGAATGGAATTAGTTACGAAATGAAGGTTGACTTGAAGTATGACGTAATCACCAGAAACAACAATTATATTGAAGACCTTTTCGGGTTTGAAGATATACATAAAAAATATCCGGGCATTACCGAGAAACGTTGGCAAATCATTTCGCGGGGCGACCTCGAAGTAGGCATGAGTACGGATGAATGCCGGCTGTCTATCGGCGACCCGATAGAAATAGTACTGAAAAAGGATAACCGTTTTGAGAACTGGTTCTATAACGGCAAAACATTGGAATTCGAGAGCGGCACCTTGCAACGTTTCAAATAAAAAGGAGTATCGGCGAATGATTATCTGAAAATAATCACGTATATTTGCCAAGCTAACAATTCTAATATTCTTAATATTTAATTCGCAATTAACGAAATGGGTAGAGTTCTTATTATCGGTGCAGGCGGTGTTGGTACTGTCGTTGCACACAAAGTGGCACAAAATGCCGATGTATTTACAGATATCATGATTGCCAGCCGTACGAAAGAGAAATGCGACAAAATCGTCGAGGCAATAGGTAACCCTAATATAAAAACAGCAAAAGTAGACGCAGATAATGTGGACGAGTTGGTAGCCTTATTCAACAATTTCAAACCTGAAATGGTGATTAACGTTGCCCTCCCTTATCAGGACCTGACCATTATGGAAGCATGCCTGAAAGCCGGAGTTAACTATCTGGACACTGCCAACTACGAACCCAAAGATGAAGCTCATTTTGAATACAGTTGGCAATGGGCTTATCATGAACGTTTCAAAGAAGCTGGTCTGACAGCTATCCTCGGCTGTGGATTCGATCCGGGAGTGAGCGGTATCTATACCGCCTACGCCGCCAAGCATTATTTCGACGAAATCCAATATCTGGACATCGTAGACTGTAATGCCGGCAATCACCACAAAGCATTTGCAACCAACTTCAATCCGGAAATCAATATCCGCGAAATTACCCAGAACGGACGTTATTATGAAAACGGCCAATGGGTAACTACCGGTCCGCTGGAAATCCACAAAGACCTGACTTATCCGAATATCGGTCCCCGCGATTCATATCTCCTTTATCACGAAGAACTGGAATCATTGGTGAAACACTTCCCGACAATTAAACGCGCACGTTTCTGGATGACCTTCGGACAGGAATATCTGACCCACCTGCGTGTTATCCAGAACATCGGTATGGCTCGTATTGACGAAGTAGATTACAACGGAGTGAAGATCGTACCTCTGCAATTCTTGAAAGCCGTTCTGCCTAATCCACAGGATTTGGGCGAGAACTACGAAGGAGAAACCTCTATCGGTTGTCGCATCCGTGGTCTGAAAGATGGAAAAGAACGTACGTATTATGTTTACAATAATTGCAGCCATCAGGAAGCCTATAAAGAAACAGGTATGCAAGGAGTAAGCTACACTACCGGAGTTCCGGCCATGATTGGCGCCATGATGTTCTTCAAAGGAGAATGGAAACGTCCGGGCGTAAACAATGTAGAAGAATTTAATCCGGATCCGTTCATGGAACAACTGAACAAGCAAGGTTTGCCTTGGCACGAAGTGTTCGATAAAGATCTGGAGTTGTAGGAGATCAGTCGTATATTAAAAAGAAAGTTATGATTAACGTAGGAGATAAAGCACCGGAAGTATTAGGCATCAATGAGAAAGGTGAAGAAATCCGTCTGAGTGCTTACAAGGGAAAAAAGATTGTGTTGTATTTCTATCCGAAAGACAGCACATCCGGTTGTACGGCACAAGCATGTAATCTGCGCGACAACTATTCGGAATTGCGTAAAGCCGGTTACGAAGTAATCGGTGTCAGCGTGGACAATGAAAAGTCGCACCAGAAGTTTATCGAAAAGAACAATCTTCCTTTTACGCTGATAGCCGACACTGACAAAAAGTTAGTGGAAGAATTCGGCGTATGGGGAGAAAAGAAACTGTACGGACGTGCTTATATGGGTACTTTCCGCACCACTTTCCTTATTAACGAAGAAGGAATTGTGGAACGGATTATCACTCCGAAAGAAGTAAAGACTAAAGAGCATGCCTCACAGATTTTAAATCAATAATTCCATTAATTATAAGGTATGGCAAAGAAAGACGAACTTAATTTTGAAACAGATAATAAAATGGCATCAAGCGAAAAACTAAAAGCCTTACAGGCTGCCATGGAAAAGATAGAAAAGAGCTTCGGTAAAGGTTCTATCATGAAAATGGGTGACGACAGTGTTGAACAAGTGGAAGTGATCCCGACAGGCTCTATCGCCTTGAACGTGGCACTAGGTGTAGGAGGTTACCCCAGAGGTAGAATCATCGAAATCTATGGTCCGGAATCTTCCGGTAAAACAACATTGGCTATCCATGCCATTGCCGAAGCACAAAAAGCCGGTGGTATCGCTGCTTTTATTGATGCCGAACACGCTTTCGACCGTTTCTATGCAGCCAAACTGGGAGTTAACATTGACGATTTGTATATTTCCCAACCGGATAACGGAGAGCAAGCATTGGAAATCGCCGAACAACTGATCCGCTCCTCCGCTATCGATATCATTGTTATCGACTCCGTAGCCGCATTGACCCCTAAAGCTGAAATCGAAGGCGATATGGGTGACAACAAAGTAGGTCTTCAAGCACGTTTGATGTCGCAGGCATTACGTAAACTGACAGCAGCCGTTAGCAAGACACGTACTACTTGTATCTTTATCAATCAGCTCCGCGAGAAAATCGGTGTTATGTTCGGCAACCCGGAAACAACAACCGGTGGTAATGCACTGAAGTTCTATGCTTCCGTTCGTTTGGATATTCGCGGTAGCCAAGCGATTAAAGACGGCGAAGAGGTACTCGGAAAGCTGACTAAAGTGAAAGTGGTGAAGAACAAGGTGGCACCTCCTTTCCGCAGAGCAGAATTCGACATAATGTTCGGTGAAGGTATCTCCCACTCCGGAGAAATCATCGACTTGGGCGCCGATCTGGGAATTATCAAGAAAAGCGGTTCATGGTATAGCTACAATGATACAAAGCTAGGTCAGGGACGCGATGCCGCAAAACAATGTATTGCTGACAATCCGGAGCTTGCAGAAGAACTGGAGGGCTTGATTTTTGAAGCATTGAAGAAAAAAGAATAAGCGGATCTCCTCCGTCTTTTTAAGACGGAACTGCATCAAAATAAAGTGGGAAAATATCGTATGGTACGAATATTCTCCCACTTTTCTATATATCATTTGTGTGTTTTTCTTATACAAAATAGATATATGCCAACGTGCTCAAGCTAATCACTACCCAAAGCAAAACTCCCTGTAACAATGGCTTAATTCCGACTGTTTTTAGCACATCAAGAGAAAGAGAAGCGCCGATAAAGAACATGGTAATTGTCAATGTTTTACGGGCAATTCCGTTGATCACAGCTCCCAACTGCGGCACTCCGTCAAGTAAATAAGTATTTACCACCATTGCCAACACAAAGAAGAAGATAAACCAGGGAATACTGATCTTCTGTCCTTTACTTTTAAAGATAAATGAAGTGGCAAAAGCCATAGGAATTATCCAGAGAGCGCGAGTCAGTTTGATAGTAGTAGCTACTTTCAAGGCTTCCTCTCCATAAGCAGCGCCTGCACCAACAACCGAACTTGTATCGTGAATAGCAATTGCCGCCCAAGTTCCGAACTGTTGCTGATCCATACTCAAAGCATGACCAATCATCGGGAAGATAAAAAGTGCAATCGCATTCAAAATAAAAATAGTACCCAGTGCAACAGACATTTCACTATCTTTCGCCCTCAACACCGGTCCTACGGCTGCAATGGCACTCCCACCGCAAATAGCAGTTCCTGAACTAATAAGATAGGCAGTGTTCCGGTCTATCTTAAACAACTTACGTCCGATGAACCAACCGGTCACTAAAGTACCGATTACGGAAATAACTGTAAACTCCATACCTTCTTTACCGGAAGCCAGAGCCGAATGTAGATTCATTCCGAATCCCAGTCCGACAACAGAATATTGCAATAAATATTTAGATGTTTTCTTATTAAATTTCGGATGTGCCTGTCCGCAAGTCAACGCAAAAATAAGTCCAAGAAACAAAGCAACCGGAGGAGTCACCCATGCCGACCATGCCTCCAACCCCGGAATATAGTCTAAAAACAGAAAGAAAGTCAAAGTAGAAAGTAGTGCAACATAAATGGTTTTGTTGTTTCCCTGCAACGTTTTTGTAGCTGTTGAAATCATATATTTTATCTTTAATTGTTTTCGGGGTGCAAAGGTACAGGAAACAATCAAGACACACTAATAGTTTCTGATTATGTATTATAACTTTTAGTTATAGATAATCTATTCAGAACTATCCTTACACAGTTATAATATCTTTTCCGAAAGGTGATAAAGCTAATGCCGCCAACTTAAAGTGCTGTAAACCAAAAGGAATACCAATAATAGTTATACACAACACCGCCCCAAAAAGCAAATGTGACAAACAAATCCAAATACCCCCTAGAAATATCCATATTACATTCATCAGTATATAAAGACAACCGCCGGAACGACTTCCGCTTCTAACTTCCTTGCCAAAAGGCCATAAAGCAAGTCCTGCCAATTTTAATGTTTGCATCCCAAAAGGAATACCGATGATAGTAATCATCATTAATAAACTTGAGATAAGATATTCTACCGCCGTAAAAATTCCACCAAGCAACAGCCACAAAAGATTCATAAAACAGCCCATAATAGTAATATTTAATTATATATATAAATTCCTTTTAGTCATCTCGTCCGTCTCATTCTAATAAGTAAAAGCACGTTTATAATCGCTTTGTCGGACATCAAGAAATCATTGTAAATTATAATTTTCTATATCCATTATCCATTGATTTTTAATTCTTTAAGTTTTCTATGAGTATCAGTCAAATAATCCAGAATAGAAATATTTCACCCATGCTACATAAATATCTTGCGCCAAAAGGCAAGTATCAAGCAAATATCCGGGAGTAGACGCAAACTCTCTAAGTCCCCTATAATAAAACTGCTTATGCCGCTCGTCTATAATAAACGGAACTACGTCATGGCAAAGACACTCACGGAACAGCCCTCCCCTTTCGTTTAGCTTGCTTTTCTTCCAGAAGATATATGGTGATCTTATCCATTAAGTTCTTGTATTTGATGATATAAGAACAAAGATAAAAAAGAAATATGAGATTTTATACAGAGTATGAGCAAACTTACCCAGAATCTCTGGAATAAACGAATAAAATGGGAGAAATGGCATTGAATGGCTTATGAATAAAGCGTTTATGATGCCAAACGAAGCCAACGGAGAAAAAGGGAAAATGCAAAGAACCCCTGCTTGATGGAAATAAAGGGACTAATATGTAGGAGGCAATATAACCGTAGTTTATATGTTAAGTCGGTAGATGACATATCTTTCGCAACCGGCATCATTGTATTTTCTTTCCTTCATCCGCATTGTTGCACTCTAGTAAACAGATCGGTGCACTCGGGTAGATAGCCCTATTCACTCCAGTGCACAAGCCTGTTTACTGGAGTGCAACGATAGGAATTTCTTATTGAAAATCTATTGATTTCAGTAGGATATTCTTTGATTGTCAGTTAGTTATAACGAAGATGAACAATAGTTTTGCTACAGTTTATTAAGTGTTGATGATTGGATGATGAGAATAACGTTTGCAATAGTATGAGAAATACCAATGATAGTATGAGAAATGCGGTATTTTAAGCGTGTTTTCTTGAATAAATTATGAGAAATACATGTAAACATTTTAATTCTCATAATTTATATGATTAGTAATCAGAAGGATAACTTTTTATATGAGAATATGAGAAATGAAATTGAAAAATCTTTTCTGGTGCCACACATTACTAAAAAACAAGACCAACTTCCCGCCATTTTGTTGCATCGTAACGCATTGAAATGCTGGGAAGTTAATCTGTATGTAAAAGTAACGGAAAAGCCGATTACAGACTTTTACT
>NZ_MNQN01000055.1:0-10163 GCF_001915455.1 Bacteroides sp. 43_46
GTGGAACAAAAGAGAGGATAGGGGAAAAGCACAAGGAGAAAGACGTAATATTAAAAAAACATGAACATAGCATATGGTATTAAAGGGAAGACTGCAGAAGAAGAAAAAGCATATAGCAGGAGAAAAATATGGAGTAGAGAGAAGAAAGAACAGGAAAGGGGGCTATGAGAAATAACTCAATTATGAGGGAAAAAACAGAAAAACTATGAGAAATAACTCCGTTCCTTTTTATTTCTCATAAATTAATTAATTGAGAATAAATTAGTTATATAAAAAACATGAGAATATGAGATATGAAACTGAAAAAGCGTTGGCATTCCTTCCTTGTGTAATTGAAAATGCTTCCATTAATTGCCCTTTTCTATTTTCAGAAGCAATCAAATCCCCTGTATCATACCTAATAAGCGGCATATCAAAATTATGAAATGATGTTCCTACCAAATGTCCATCAACATTTTCCGTCAAACCATAGGAAAAAAAGGTTTATATTGATTATTTTTTGATTCATCATAAGCCAAAAAACACATTTCACTATGTCCATACCAAGAAATCCAATCTAAATTCCAATGTTGTTTTATAATAATAAGAATAATGTATAAAAAGTCGATGCATCTCTTTGTGGAACATTATGAAATGGAAGAAGTGATGCAGGAAGAAACCTTGATGAGGGCGTTTCAGAGGTGGAGGAAGTTGGTGAGAGAGAATAAGAATAGTTACTAAATAAAAAAGAGAGAAGCAAAACAAAGCTTTAGTTGTTATTCATACATAAACATATTATATAGATTAAAAAGTCAATATCATGGAGAAAAATATTTTTAAGTTAGATAATGAACAGCTCAAAGCAATAGCCCGTTCATTTAAAGAAAAAGTAGAAAAAGGATTGAACACTGAAAACGCTGAAATCCAATGTATTCCTACCTTTATTACTCCGAAGGCTGACAATATCAACGGTAAATCACTTGTGCTTGATCTCGGAGGAACCAATTATCGGGTAGCACTCGTTGATTTCAGCAAATCGGTACCGGACATTCATCCCAACAATGGTTGGAAGAAAGATATGTCGATCATGAAATCGCCGGGGTATACCCAAGAGGAATTATTTAAAGAGTTAGCAGATATGATCACCGGAATAAAACGGGAGGAGGAAATGCCTATCGGCTATTGCTTTTCTTATCCGACCGAATCCGTGCCCGGCGGGGATGCAAAACTGCTGCGCTGGACAAAGGGAGTTGACATCAAAGAGATGATTGGAAAATATATCGGGAATCCCCTACTCAACTACCTGAATGAAAAGAATAAAATCAAGTTTACGGATATAAAAGTATTGAATGACACCGTAGCCAGTTTATTTGCAGGACTTACAGACAACAGTTATGATGCATATATAGGACTGATTGTAGGAACAGGCACTAATATGGCTACTTTCATCCCAGCCGACAAAATAAAAAAGCTGAATCCAGCGGATAATATTCAAGGCATGATTCCCGTCAATTTGGAATCCGGGAATTTTCATCCGCCATTTCTTACCGGAGTGGATAATACAGTCGATGTAATTTCCGGTAACCCCAGAAAACAACGTTTCGAGAAAGCAGTATCCGGTATGTATCTGGGAGATATTTTAAAAGCAACTTTTCCTTTAGAAGAATTTGAAGAAAAATTTGATGCGCAAAAACTTACCGCTATCATGAACTATCCGGATATATACAAGGATGTATATGTACAAGTGGCGCAATGGATATATACCAGATCGGCACAGTTGGTGGCCGCTTCAATTACAGGGCTTGTCATGTTGTTGAAATCATACAATAAAGATATACGTAGGATTTGCCTGGTGGCTGAAGGCAGTCTTTTCTGGAGTGAGAACAGAAAAGATAAGAATTATCACAGTATTGTTACAGAGGAATTAAAGGAGCTTTTCGACTTGTTCGGTTTGAAAGATGTTACAGTCGATATAAAAAGTATGAATAATGCGAATCTGATAGGTACAGCCATTGCGGCATTATCGTAACAAAGAAAATTCGGTGCTGTATCAAAGCCCTGATGCAGCACCGAATCTGTTTCAAACCATACCTATGACATAGCTTTTTATTATACCTTAAAACGGCTATTTTATTTGAAGTGCAAAACCTCCTCCGGGAGCCAAATGAATTTTCAACTTACTATCCTTCTTTACAGAGAAAGATTCCCGTTTATAGTCACGTCCGACACGGTGAGCATTGACTCCGTCTTTAAATAAAGTGGCGTTATATGCCTTATCTCCCAAAAAAGGACAATCGACTTCGATATCCCTGGCCGTCCAATCAGTAATTCCGCCTATATACCAGACATCCCCTTTCCGGCGTGCAGTGACAATGTACTCTCCCATTTTACCGTCAAGCACAATGCTTTCATCCCATACAGTCGGAATGGCAGCTATAAAATCTGTTGATTCCGGCTCGCGCATATAGTTGCTCGGGTTATCACATAACATATTGAAAGGTGACTCGAACACCACATACAAAGCCAACTGCCGGCAACGTGTCCCCTGGCTCATCGGTTCTGAATTGCAAGGATAATAATTACCTTTCGAAGCATTCCTCATCGCGCCCTGTGTATAGTCCATAGGACCGGAAACCTGACGAATAAAAGGAATCATCACATCATATTTCACCTGATCGAGTGAAGCCGGGCTCCACTTCATCTGCTCCAGTCCGTTTACCCCTTCGAAGTTCAACACATTCGGATAAGTACGGTTCAGACCTGCCGGTTTGTGTGTGCCGTGCAAATCGAGGATCATCTTATATTTAGCACAAGTCTCGGCGGCCCGGTAGTTGAATGCGGTCATTTCCTGATCGTCACGGTCCATGAAGTCGACTTTAAAGCCTTTCACCCCCATTGCAGCATAATGACGGCAGACATTCTCCATATCACGTTCGAAAGCATAATAACCTGCCCAAAGAATGATACCTACATTTCTGTCAGCGGCATAATCTACCAACTCTTTCAAATCAATATCTTTCACCACCTGCATCAGGTCCGCCTTCAGATTGACCGCCCAACCTTCATCAAGTATCACATATTCTATACCCTTTGACGAAGCAAAATCAATATATGCTTTATAAGTAGCATTATTCACTCCGGTAGCGAAATCGACACTATCCAAGTTCCATGCGTTCCACCAATCCCAAGCCACTTTGCCGGGTTTGATCCATGAAAGATCCGACAAGCGTGAAGGCGCAGCCAGCAAATAGCTCAGATTACTTGACGCCAAGTCTTTATCGGAAGTAGTCACAATAGCCATGCGCCATGGGAAACTTCTGGGCTTATCCACCTTTGCTATATAATCCTCGCGTTCTGCCACCAACATCTGAAGTTTGTTATGTCCGCCCTGAACAGTACGCTTCGGATATGGAGCAAATTTGCCGCTCAACCGATTTTCACCTTTAGCAGCAGACAAGAAAAGCCCCGGATAATTCTCCAGATCGGACTCGGTAATACAAATCTTAACCCCATCACCGGCTTCCACCACTAGCGGCAGAAACATCAAACGCTTCTTATTTTGTTTAGACAGATTATTTGTAACATATGTATTTTCAAAAGAGTTGAAGAACTGAGATTCATAATCACCGTCCTTTCCTCTATTCACATAAGGCACGGAAGCAACCGCATCAAACGGGAACTGATAGTCAACAATCTCATCCAGCACATTGAAAGGCTTCTTAGCCCGACTAACAAAGCGATAAACGATTCCGTCATCGTATGCTCGAAATTCCACATTCCAGTCTTTTTTAAACCGCAATGTCAGTTCATTATAATGATCTCTCAATTCATTGGCACGATAGAAGGGAGAAGACACCATACGATCAACACTTTTCCGGGAAGTACCGGACAATTTCGCTTTCTCACCCCATACTTCTCCGTTGTCCAACGACATGGCTATCGGCGAGGGAGCCAGAATCTGCCGTCCGTCACAAGTAATATCGTAAGTCAGTTGATCGCCTATGGTAATAGTAGTTTGCAGATTCCCGCCCGGAGAATTCAGAGTAAATTGCTTTTGTGCCTGTGCAGTAAATACACAACATACACACATTAGTAAGACTGTCAGTTTTTTCATGGTTTTAATTATAGTTATTATCAAATCAACAAAAGAACGGTACAAAAATAAAAATAATAAATTAGCAACCTACTATAATACTCCCTTAAAAACATTTTAATAGGAAAGGCTTTGAAAAAACTTTCTCGCTAAATTATGACATATAGAATAAAAAGCTATTTTTGCACCGTTTTTTAATTTTATCTTAAACTAATATTATGTACAAGATTTTTCATGGCTTCCATCTAGTGGAAGCTTATCAGGATTTAAAGAAAGCCAGACGGTTGGCAAAGAATCAGGCAGTGGCCAGATGTATTAAGTTAACCGTAGCTATTACCATTTCCCTTATTCTATGGCTCCTCCCTATCGACACATTTGGTATAGAAGGGTTAACCGTTATAGAACAAAGACTGATTTCTATCTTTATTTTTGCCACACTTATGTGGGTTTTCGAAGCTGTCCCTGCATGGACTACTTCCGTACTGATTGTCGTATTACTATTACTTACCGTTTCCGACAGCAGTTTATGGTTCCTCACTCAAGATATTCCAGCAGGAGAATTGGGACAGACAGTTAAATATAAGTCCATTATGCACTGCTTTGCCGATCCTATCATCATGTTATTTATCGGTGGATTCATACTTGCCATTGCTGCGACCAAAAGCGGTCTGGACGTATTGTTGGCACGTGTCATGTTACGCCCCTTCGGAACACAATCACGCTATGTATTATTAGGATTCATTCTTGTTACGGCTGCATTTTCAATGTTCCTCAGCAACACGGCTACAGCTGCCATGATGCTCACTTTCCTCACCCCTGTATTAAAGGCACTTCCGGCAGACGGCAAAGGAAAAATCGGTCTGGCCATGGCCATTCCCGTAGCTGCTAATGTAGGCGGTATGGGAACTCCTATCGGTACGCCACCCAACGCCATTGCACTAAAATACCTGAATGATCCGGAAGGGTTGAACTTGAATATCGGCTTCGGAGAATGGATGAGTTTTATGCTGCCTTACACCATTATCGTACTGTTTATTGCATGGTTTATTCTTTTGCGGTTGTTCCCTTTCAAACAAAAGAATATTGAATTACAAATTGAAGGCGAAGCAAAAAAGGACTGGCGTTCGATCGTAGTTTATATTACTTTCGCCATCACGGTCGTATTATGGATGTTCGACAAGGTGACAGGAGTTAACTCCAACGTGGTAGCCATGATTCCGGTAGCCGTATTCTGTATAACAGGAGTTATCACCAAACGCGACCTGGAAGAAATCAGCTGGAGCGTACTCTGGATGGTAGCCGGCGGCTTCGCACTAGGGGTTGCCTTACAGGAAACCGGACTTGCCAAACACATGATCGAAGCAATCCCATTCAACACATGGCCTCCTGTATTAATGATTGTCGGCTCCGGACTGATTTGTTACGCCATGGCAAACTTCATCTCACACACGGCGACTGCCGCATTGCTCGTTCCCATTCTTGCCATTGCGGGAAGCAGTATGCGTGAGAACCTGTCTTCGCTGGGAGGTGTAGAAACTTTATTGATCGGAGTGGCAATCGGTTCATCATTAGCAATGATATTGCCTATCAGTACTCCGCCCAACGCTTTGGCACATGCCACAGGCATGATTCAACAAAAGGATATGGAGAAAGTCGGTATAATCATGGGAATTATCGGACTGATACTTGGATATACCATGTTGATTATACTTGGTTCTAATAAGATGTTATAAATTTAAGTACCCCTTTTCCATAAAATTAAGACATAGAAAAAGCCCTGTGAGAACCAATCATTCTTACAGGGCTTTTTACTAGTCAGTCTTGCTCTGAAGACTGAGAATGTATCTTCTCCGCCTCTACATACTTACTCGGACTTACTCCATAATACTTTTTAAATACCTCACGGAAATATTTCGCATCCGAGAATCCGACCTTGTCGGCAATCTCCGTTATTGTATATTCACCCTGCTTCAGCAACTGTGCAGCATGTTGCAAACGTATCAGCCGGATATAATCAGCCGGAGCATAGCCGGTCAATGCCTTGAGTTTGTTGAAGAAGCTCGTACGACTCATATAATGCAGGTTGCTGAGCATTTCCACATTAAAGTCCGAATCCCCCATGTTCTTCTCTATACATTCCTTGACAGAAGCAATGAATTTCCAGTCTAAGGTATTAGTGCAATTAACCGGAAAATTCGGTTCTTCATCTTCGATACTATTATAAACCCGGCGGAGCAAAGCACGATTTGTTAGTATGTTCTTAATCGTTGCTTTGAGTATCCCCACACTAAAAGGTTTGGTAATATAAGCATCCGCTCCGATTTCCAATCCTTCGAGCATATGTTTCTCATCCCCCAGCGCAGTCAGCAAAACAACCGGAATATGAGACATCTCAAGATCCCCCTTTATAGTTGCACAAAGTTCATCTCCACCCATCTCAGGCATCATTATATCGGATATGACGAGATCCGGATTAAATTCCCGGATTATAATAAGAGCCTCCTTTCCATTCGGACAGGACTGGATATTATAACCCGTCCGAAGCATATCCACCAGATAATTACGCAAATCATCATTATCCTCCACTATCAAAATACGCTGCAAGGAACTGTTGATCCGGGATATCTCCATATCCGGCAATCCCGGCGTATCACCTGTTACAATAGTCTCCAAACGTTCATCCGGTGTTTTGGGAGAGATAAATTTTGCTTTATGGAAATGGCTATTTCCTTTCGGAAAAGTAATCCGTACACAAGTTCCTTGATTTTCAGCACTCTGAATCTGAATCTTACCTTTATGTAACTTAACCAGTTTGTATACCAGCATCAGTCCGATTCCGCTACCTGTCACCTTCAGATTAACGACATTACTACCCCGAAAATAGTTTCTGAACAATTTCTTCTGTTCACACGTTGGAATACCGATTCCCGTATCTTTCACCTCAATACTCCAACTATTTCCTTCCTCGGAAGCGTAAATACACACACTACCGTCTTCAGGTGTATATTTCAATGCATTTGAGAGAATATTCTTCAGAATAGAGCTCATTTTGTCACTATCAAACCACACACTCAAATAGTCAAAATTGCTTTCATAAACAAACCTTACATGCTTCATCTCGGCATATTTGCGGAAAGTGGCGCAAACATCATTCATATAAGTATTCAACTCATACTCAGAAACATAAAGAGTGGAAGAGTAGACATCTATCCGTTCGAAATTTATCAGGTTGGTTGTCAACTGAAGTAATGTATTCACATTTTTAAGAGCCATATTTATATGAGGTAGTGCCTGTTCAGCCCCCATGCGATTTTCCAAGACTTCCTCCAATGGAGCTTTTATCAATGTTAACGGTGTACGTATGTCGTGTGCCGTATTAATGAAGAACCGTGTTTTTTCGTCCGACACCTTCTTCTGTTTATGCAACATGATGATACGGAATATAATACCCATAACCAACACCAACAGAATTACATATCCCACCATAGCCCATACACTGGCCCATACAGGAGGCGTTATAATAATCTGAATACTTCTTGTCTCATAAGTCTTATATTTTTCTTCATTGGATACGGCACGAATTTGTAATGTATAACTGCCGGGAGGCAGATTTCTGATGATAATCCGGTTATCCTGACTCGGACGGCTCCACTCTTTATGATAACCATCGATTTTCCATGAAAAAAGAATATTGGAAGGATAATCATAGTTGATAGAAGCTACATCAAGAGAAAACGTGTTTTGTCCGTAAGCTAGTTCCAGCCGGTCAGTTTCGTCAATATCCTTTTCCAAAGGTGATCCTTCATCACCCGGGTAAACAGGATGATAAGCTATCATAAAATCACGCAATAGCAAACGCGAATAATGTGGCTCCGGTATCTGTATGTCTGTTGGAAATTTGACAGCACCGTCATTTCCCCCGAAAACAAGCGCACTTTTGTTATAGGTCGTAGCAGAGCCTGCATTAAAATTAACACTCATCAATCCTTGTTCCCGTGTCCAGTTACGAAAGAAGTGCTCCTCAGGTGAATAAATCGTTATGCCATTTTCCGTACCCATCAGGAGACTCCCGTCCTGACGCGGAAGAATTGTATAAATATTATCGGAGATCAGCGCACAGTTGTCACTTCGGTACTGATGAATAAAGTTCTTCTTATTAATGTCATAAACAAGAAGTCCGGCTCCACGGGTACCAATATACAAAATTCCGTCTTCTCTTTGGTATAATGCGCATATATAGAGAGATTCAACAGGCAGGTCAATATACCTGTAAACTCCGGATTGTTTGTCAAGCAGATAGAGCCCCATTCGGGTACCAATCCACATCTGCCGGGAATCCTTCTCCTGAATGGTAGTGATAGAGTTTACTCCCGGATATAAACGCACACTTTTAGTCTCAAGATTGATGCGTTTCAAATGATAATACCCTCCGGACCATATATCACCGCCCGAGTCTTTTTTTATGTCAAAAATATATTGATCGGGCCGTACCCCTGCAATAGCAGCAGGAGAAAGGTAACTTATCTTAAACCCCTTCTTCTTTTCTATCTTGTAAATACCTGATGTAAAACCGCCCGCCCATATCACACCGGGAGAGACTTCACACAACGCTAAGAAAATGTGATTTTCATCATCAGGTACCGGATCAAAAGAACTGAAAAAAGAACGCCATTCTTTTGTATCAGTCTGATAGATACTGATACCGTTACTGGTTGCAAACCAAAGGTCGCCATCACTGTCCTCCAATACATCATGAACCTGATCGTTCACCAGTGAGCGGCTATTGCCAAGAGAATGCCTTATCAAGTCATAACTTCCATAACGGTTGTTACGAACGGTAATACCGGTAGGATAATTGGCAAGCCAGATACGTTCTTCTTCATCTACATAGATATCATTGATATTGTTTCCGTTCATCCCGTTATAACTACTATAATTGGCAGTTATATAGGGCTCACTCATATAGGTATTCACATCCAGTTTATATACACCTTTTCCACCCGTAGCTACCAAAAGCTCATGAGCGTTCAAAGCAACTATCTGGTTTATCTCTACATTATTGGGTGATTGACAAGGAATGATTTTCCCTGTCCCCTCCATGTCATATATAAGTACCCCCTCTTTGTAGCTTCCTATAAACAGTTGTTTTGAGACGACATGATAATAGAGTTCATGCACTGGTGTACTGATACTTTCCACCGTTTCATCGGATAGCAGTTTCAAACTCCCATCTCCTATTCCGGCACGAAACAGACCGCTTCCCGTACCAATAAAAAAATGGTTACCATCCGCCTGTTCAATGGTAGTTATTTCACCAATAGCCGGCGCCGGCATATGTGTCGTTGTTCCGGTACGAATATTATACCAGATAATACTATCTTTACAGCATAACCATATACGGTCACTCTTGTCCAAATAACCGTAATTCAGAAATGCCTGCGACTTATTTCTAATCAACTCCGGATGCACATAAGCCAGTTCGAATTTATCATGTTGCAAATCGTACCTGAAAATACGACCTTTCTGACCGATTACCCATAATACATTTTCGCTGTCCATGTAGAGCCAGTTTAAGGCAATACGTGAATCCAGTTTCATACTGTCGTCTGAAAAGTTGTAATACTTGATATGTTTGCCATCATAACGGTCTATCCCCTCCTGAGTCAGAAACCACATATACCCCCGTTGGTCCTTTTGGATATGGTATATTTTTTGGTTATTCAAACCGTCCTCCAGACCTATATACTTATAAATCTGCCCTTTACTTACAGTACTACTTATGAGAAGAAGCACAAAAAACAAACATCTTCCCATTTTTACAAAACCATTCATGTCTTTCACAAATATTCAAAAATACCCTGCAAAAATATGAAAAAATTAATTAAAATACAAGATATAAATGTATTTATATTTCAATCAGTAATCATCATTAATTTTTCATATCCTCAGTTTTTAGTTTGTGGAAGAATATATCATAAATGAAAATGGGGAGAGAGTATTTTTCCTCCAATTAATTTGCATCTTTCAATATATTATCCGAATATTGCAGAGATGAAAAAGCACACTATGAATCCAGTTGATGAAAAAATCA
>NZ_MNQN01000099.1:0-95415 GCF_001915455.1 Bacteroides sp. 43_46
GAAATTATCGGGTCGACATCTTCGAAGGTGGTAATTTGATAGGCTCGCAGACATTTACGCTAAACTGATAGGCTTATAAATACACTTGGTAAAACGGGTGTTTGGTTATAATAAAAAGACGTATGCAATTGCTCAGATTTATAGGAGCAATTGCATACGTCTTTTTATATTATACCTTATTTGTATAGATGTGGCTGAGTTCTACATTGATAATTTTTCTGTTATAAGTGGTGATAGTGATATTCTATTTTAGCGTAAATACGCCAAAAAATGAAATATTTGTGTCTTTTGTGTGGTGCCGCACCCTTTTTGGTGTAAAAGTCTTATTTTTTTCTTTATTCATAGACGGTTTGCGATAAATAAACTCTATACATTTGCCATTGCTCTGGCAAGAGACCATAATTTAATATGAATGAAATAACGTTTCTTAAAACTAATGCAATGGTAAATTTACAAATGAAACGAGGCAATAAATGCAATGGATTGTCTCATGAAAAACAACAAATGAAGGAGAAGAAGTTTCTATTTTCCCGCATAGTCGGTGTTCTCCTGTTAATCTTAATCTCTACATTACCGCATTCTGTTGTTTTTGCAAATACAGAAATGCCTAATAGTATTGTTCAAGCTACATTACAGAACTTAAAGGGTAAAATTGTTGATGCGACTGGAGAGCCACTTCCGGGAGCTACGGTTCAGTTAAAAGGTAGTACTAAAGGAGTAATATCTGATATGGACGGTAATTTTGAGTTTAGTAATTGCTCGGCAGGTAGTATTTTAATTGTGTCTTTTGTCGGAATGGAGACGAAAGAGATTAAATACAATGGAGAGGATTTCCTGAAAATTACATTGAAACCTAAAACAGACGAACTGGACGAAGTCACCGTTGTTGCTTTTGCAAAGCAGAAAAAGGAAAGTGTGGTAGCTTCTATCACTACGGTAAAACCTGCGGAATTAAGAGTTCCAAGTAGTAATCTTACTACTGCTCTTGCCGGTCGTGTCGCAGGTTTAATATCTTTCCAACCTAGTGGAGAACCCGGACAGGATAATGCGAATTTCTTTATTCGTGGTATTACAACTTTCGGAGCGGATGCCAAAAAAGATCCTTTAATTCTGATTGACGGGATAGAATTGACCACAGATGACCTGGCACGTCTGAATACAGATGATATTGCAGCTTTTTCTATAATGAAAGATGCGACAGCGACAGCTCTTTACGGGGCGCGTGGAGCAAATGGAGTTATTTTAGTGACTACAAAAGAGGGAAAAGAAGGAAAGGTTTCTGTCAATGCTCGTGTAGAGACCTCTTTCTCATCTCCGACAGAGCGTGTAAAGATTGCAGATCCGGTCACTTATATGCGTATGCAAAACGAGGCAATTAAGACTCGTGACCCGATGGGATTAGCCATGTATTCGGAAGAAAAAATAAGCATGACTGCTGCCGGACGTTATCCTCATTTATTTCCTGCGATCAATTGGTACGATACAATGTTGAAGGATGTGACCTCCAATCAACGAGCAAACGTCAGTTTGAGCGGTGGTGGTCCATTGGCGCGCTATTATGTTGCAGCTAATATATCCCATGACAACGGTAATATAAAAGTAGATAAAAGGAATAACTACAACAATAATATTAGTTTGATAAAATATGCCTTCCGTTCAAATATCAATCTGAATCTGACAAAATCAACGGAATTATATTTGAAATTAAGTGCTTCATTCGATGATTATAATGGTCCGATCGACGGAGGTACGGAAGTATATCGTATGGCTATGCAGGCTAATCCCGTACTATTTCAACCTTATTATGAGGCAGATGAGCAGTATTCGAACGTAAGACATATATTATATGGTAATTATGGAGACGGTAATTATGTGAATCCGTATGCACAGGTACAGAGAGGATATCGTGAGTACAGTAAGAATACGATGCTTGCCCAGTTAGGCTTTAAACAGCAACTGGATATGGTAACGGAAGGGCTTTCGGCACGAGCTTTTGTAAATATAGACCGTTATGCCGAGTTTTCCGCAAGACGTGAATGGACTCCATTTTATTATGGTATCTCAAACTATAAATTATTGGATGGAAGTTATACGTTGAAAAGATTAAAGAGTGGAAGTGATGGCTTGAACTATGCCGCAGGGGATAGGTATATTAATACAGCCTTTTATCTGGAAGCCGCATTGGAATATTCACGTATGTTCAAAGAGAAACATAGTGTAAATGGGTTGTTTGTTTATACAATGCGTGAAGCCAAACAGTCCAATCCGTACATAACCAGTTTGCAACTGTCTTTGCCCAATCGTAACATTGGTTTTGCAGGACGTATGGCTTATAATTATGATTACCGTTATATGTTGGAATTGAACTTTGGTTACAATGGCTCCGAACGTTTTGCAAAGAATAATCGTTGGGGTTTTTTCCCTTCTATTGGCGCAGGATGGATGTTATCTAACGAAAAGTTCTTTAAGCCTTTACGTAGCATATTTGACCAGTTTAAGATTAAGGCTACTTATGGTATGGCAGGTAATGATCAGATTGGTAATAATGAAGATCGTTTTTATTATATGTCAGATGTAAATAACGGGGCTGACAATACAGTGAATTGGGGAGAAAGATTGGACTATAATCCTGGCGGCGGCTTTTATGTAAATCGTTATGCAAACGACCAGATTGGTTGGGAAAAATCATATAAATTGAATACAGGCATTGAGTTTACTACTACGTTTGGGTTGGGAGGAAATATAGAATATTTCCATGAGAAACGTGATAACATATTATTAGGACGTACAATTCCGTCAACGACTGGTATTACCCAAGGAGTAAAGGCCAACTTGGGCGAGGCAAAAGGTAGTGGTATTGATATGGAAATTAATTATGATAAAATTATCAACAAGGATTTCTGGCTACAAGCCCGTGGTACATTTACATACGCGGCGAGTGAAGTTTTGGTATGGGAGGAGCCGGATTATACCGATACTCCATGGGTTTCAGCTGTAGGGCAATCTATCGGACGTATTGGGGGGTATATTGCCGAACGCCTTTTTATTGATGAGGAGGAAGTCAAAAACTCTCCGGTGCAATTTGGTGACTATACAGCGGGTGATATTAAGTATAGAGATGTGAATAATGATGGTAAGATAAATGAGTTGGATAAGGTAACAATTGGTTTTCCGAATACCCCGCAGATAAATTATGGTTTTGGAGTATCAGCAGGATATAAGGGAGTGGATATTTCTTGTTTCTTTCAGGGATCGGCACGCCAGTCATTCTTGCTTAATATTCCGGAGATAACTCCGTTTCATAATATTCGCGGTGACGGATTGATTGGTGCGAATGTAATACTTCAGGATATTGCAAACAGCTACTGGTCTGAAACCAATCCTAATCCGTATGCTTTTTGGCCTCGTTTGCAGAATGGGGTTAATGAAAATAATAATCAGCCAAGTACATGGTGGTTGCAAGACGCTGGCTTCTTGCGTTTGAAATCAGTTGAAATCGGTTATACTTTTCCACAAAAAGTGTTGAAAAAACTAGGAATGAATAATTTGCGTTTATATTGTAGTGGTACAAACCTGTTGTGCTGGAGCAAATTTAAAATGTGGGATCCGGAGTTGGCTGGTAGTGGACTGAATTATCCTCTCCAGAGAGTTTTTAATGTAGGATTGAATCTTGGGTTTTAATTAAATAATACTATAGAAAATGAAATCAATTTATAAATATATAGCCAGTATATGCATGATATTATCAGTTTCATCATGTAACTATTTGGATATAATGCCTGATGATACTGTGACAGTGAACAGTATGTTTGCCGACCGTTATACTGCTGAACGTTATTTGGCGACTTGTTATCGTGGATTACCGCGCTTGGGAGAGACCAACCGGAATCCCGGATTGGTGGGAGCTATGGAAATGGTATACAATACTACTACTGATATGGTAAACAATGCTTGTATGAGATTGGCTTTGGGGCAAAACAGTGCTTCTTCCAATGTTATTGATTATTGGCAGGGGACTGACGGCTGTTATGCCTCTATCCGTGTTTGTAATGATTTTCTGGAAGGCATTGATGGAGTGACTGATTTGCAGCAGTACCAGCGTGAGCGAATGAAAGCGGAAGTAAAGCTAATAAAAGCCTATCTGCATTTTTACCTGATTAAATATTATGGTCCTATTTGTCCGATGCGTGTTAATATTGCAGTGGATGAATCGACTCAAGGGGCGCGTGTATATCGTGAAAAGGTAGATGATTGCTTCTCTTACGTTCTGGAATTATTACAGGAGGTAATCGATAGCCAAGCACTTCCGGTGATTATTGCTAATAGGGCTACGGAGTTGGGGCGTTTCACGCAGGCAGCGGCTTATACATTGAAAGCAAAAGTTTTATTATATTGGGCAAGTCCATTGTTTAATGGAAATACAGATTACAATGACTTTTTAGATCATAATCAGGAACCTTTCTTCAATCAGGTTGAAGATAAGGGGCGTTGGAATTTGGCGGCAGAAGCCTGTGAGGATGCGATAAATGCCTGTACACAAGCAGGAATCCGCTTATATCAAAAAGAGGATTATGTTACATCACAGTTGCTGACGGATGAAACAAAGTTAGTCAATGCCATTCGGAATTCTGTTGCCGAACCATGGAACTGTGAGTTAATTTGGGGATGTACCCGTTCATTGTTAGATCCCGGCTTCCAGAGTTCGTGTCTTCCCAGATTGGAGGATGGAGGTACGGCTGTAACATCTGCTACTATTAGCCTTCCATTTTCCACAGTTAATGCTTTCTATACGAAAAACGGGTTGCCTGTCGAACAGGATGCAAACTATTATAAAGATGGAATGTATTTTCCTGTAAAATACTCTAAGGACAATTCTGAGTTTACAGAGCATTATGATTTTGATTATAACTATCGTTATGTGATTGAAAATGAAACTACGGCTGGAATGAATTTTGACCGTGAACCTCGTTTCTATGCTTCAGTAGGTTTTGATAGAGGAGTTTGGTATGGCAATTCATATAGTGATCCGGCTGGTGACCAAAGTGAGTCGCAAGCTGCATATAGATATCCCAGAAATCGTTTTGGTGAATTTTCCTCGGTTTGGAATTCCACTTGGTATAATGTTACTGGCTATTGGGCAAAGAAACTGGTCGCTTTACGTTCCACTTTTACAGGAAGCGATAATGTCTCTTTCTATTCTGTTCCTTTTCCGGATATGCGTTATGCAGACTTGTTGTTAATGGCGGCAGAAGCATGGAATGAAGCAGAAGAAACGCCTAACGAGAAAGTATACGATTATTTGGACCAGGTGAGAGAACGGGCTGGATTGGAAGGTATTAAAGAAACATACGCTAAATATGCAAGTGTGCAATATAAAGACTATCCTTCCCATAAATCTCAGATGCGGGATATTATTCATCGTGAACGGCAGGTGGAATTGTCATGTGAGGGATCTTACTATTGGGATACTCGTCGTTGGAAGACAGCAGAGAAAGAACTGAACCGTATTGTACAGGGCTGGAATGTTTTAAACGGAGAGACTGCGGAGGATTATTATATTCCTACTAATATATATAACCAGCAATTTACCCTCAGAGATTATTTCGCTCCGATACCGGATGGTGATATTATCAGGAATCCTCAGTTAGTTCAGAATCCATGGTGGTAATTATTAAATTATGAGTATTATGAAAAAGATATATATATTAATTACTTTGTCTTTAATGATATTGGTCTCCTGTACGGAAAAGCGCCTGGAACCAATTACAGAGAGCTTAGGGATGCCGACCGTACCGACAGAAATCAGTGTTGAACCAGTTTCCGGAGGAGTTGTCATATCATATCGTGTTCCTGATGTAGAGGATATTTTGGGTGTGAAGGCTGTTTATTCATTGGCTGACGGAAAGCAGCGCGAGGTAATTTCGTCCTATTATAACAATCAAGTTCGAATTATGGGATATGACGATATGGAAGAGCATGAAGCGGTGTTATATACAGTGAATCGTGCAATGGAATTATCAGAGCCTGTTACTGTATCTTTTACTCCCTTAGAATCTTCTATCAGTAAGGTTTCGAAAAGTATGAAGATTATACGTGATTTTGGCGGAGCTCAATACAGTTGGACGAATGACGAGCGTGAGTCAATAACGATGGAAATGCTGACTAATGATGAATCGGGTAACATGGTTGCTATGAAGATAATGACAACTGCTTCAAAAACGGGGACTTATGCTTTGAGAGGATATGATATTGACCCGCGTTGGTTTGCAGCCGTTGTGCGTGATAATTATGGGAATGTGTCAGATACGATTTATCCCCGTAATGAATCGGGTGAGAAAATGCAGATAGCTCCTTTGTATGAGCAAAAGTTGAATAAATCGGCAATGCGAATAATGATATTAAATAATGATACACCTTTCAATGACTTTGGAGGTAGTAATGCGAATATGATTGATGATAATCTGGAGACTTTCGGACATAGTAGTAACGGAACGATGCCGGCTTCTTTCACTATTGATTTGGGAGAGCCTGTAAAACTTAGCCGTGTGGTTCTTTATCAACGCAACAATGAACCTTATGGCTGGGGAAATCCTCGGGTATTCGAAGTTTATTATTCCGGCAGTGAACCGGAACGAAGCGGGGATTGGGGACAATGGACTAAATTATTGGATTGTGAAGTAATTAAACCATCTGGTATGCCGATTGGTACCAATACAGATGAAGATATGGAGGCGCTTAAAGAAGGACATGATTTTAGTTTTGATGTTGATCAGGAGCCGGTACGATATCTTAGGTTTAAATTTATAAAAGTGTGGACCAGTTCAACCTTCTGTCATCCTGCTGAATTTACGTTTTATGGAGATCCTAATGTCGAATAAAATATTGATGATAATATGAAAAGAATATATGATAATTTGTTATTATTGTTGTTGTGTCTGTCTGGTCTCTGTTCTTGTGATGATGTGATGGATACACATAAGGCCTTTATTCAAGGTGGGGAAATTATCTATGCCCCTATGCCCGATACAATATTTTTTGTTGCCGGGAAGAATCGGGTCGAGCTAAACTATGAAATATCGAAAGCGCCGAATGTGAAATTTATGAATGTTTATTGGGATAATGGTGCGGGGTCGCTTGTGGTTCCGTTGGAACTTTCTTCCGGAACAGAAAAAGGAAAGGTAATTTTAGATGATATGGAAGAAAAGTCATACACGTTTACTGTTGAATTGCAAGATTCGTATGGACATAAATCTCTAAAGACCACAGGAATAGGCTCTTCGTATGGAGAAACATATCAGGCTAGCCTGTCTCAAAGGCGTATTAGTAGGATGGCAACAAGTGATAATGGAGGGATTATTGAGTGGAATATTGCTTCGGAAGATTTGATATATACTGAAGTGAAATATACGAATGTAGCTGGTGAAGAAGTGTTGTTGGAGATGGATGCCAATCAAAACGCTCTTGATTGTCCGGGAGCGAAACCGGGAGGAACTGTGGAATTTCGCTCTGCTTACCTTCCGGAAGAAAAATGTATTGATGTTTTCTATACGCCATGGGTACGTTCGGATGAATTGGGAATGATATTTCCGCATGTTTACACAATGGAAGAAGCCGATAGGCAAAATTGGGAACTGTTGTACTATGATAATACGGACCCCGAAGAAGGAAGGCCTGAGTATATTTTGGATAATAATCCTTCTTCCTATTGGCATTCCAATTATCGGGATGGCCAGCAGAAGCCCTATCCTTTCACCTTTGTCATAGACATGAAGGATGAACTTATGGTAGGAAAATTGGGTGCCATGTCTCGTGAGAATAACTACTATACAAAAGGCATCAGTTATTATATCTCTGACGATGACGAGTTCACCGCCGGAAATCCGGACGGAAATCAGTGGACCTATATTGGTGAGATTGAACTGTTGAAACAAAATGGAATGCAATGGAGTGAAGTCATAACCAGTACTTTGGAAAAACAGGTGAAAGGACGCTATTTAAAGATTATATGTACCAGTGGACATGGAGCATCCCATTTGGGGGCTATTGCAGAAATTACGGTACAAAAAGTAACCGCAATAGACGGGGAAGATTTGTAACTAATTGGTTGTTAAATATAAAATAAAGTATGATGAAGAAAATTCTTTTTGTGACATTGGTGTGTATATGGAGTGTAGTCTCGATGTATGCATGGGACCGGAATATCTTGATTTCGACTAAAAATACCTCGTTGCTGTTTGCAGCACAGAACGATGGAGATTTGCGGTTTGCATATTACGGTGATAAGATAACTCCGGATCAAATAAATCAAATCCACGATATATGGGCAGGTCTGAACAGACCTGCATATCCGACGTTCGGTTCGGAATATTCGTCGGCTACGGCACTTCAGGTAGTGCATCCGGATGGAAATATGACTCTGGATCTTATCGTGAAAGATGTAACGACAAAAAATGTAGAAAACGGAGAACAGACGGTAGTGACTTTAAGAGATAAACACTATCCGTTTGAAGTGAAGATGAACTATAAAGCCTATAATAACTCAGATATCATCGAGATGTGGGCGGAGATCTCCCATGCCGAAAAGAAAGCGGTTGTCTTGAAACGGTTTGATTCGGGATGTATGCCTATCCGCAGAGGAGACGTATGGATTTCTCATTTGCACGGGAGTTGGATTGCAGAATCAGATGTTACTTCCGAGCCATTGAAGCCGGGCATGAAAACAATAAAGAATATGGATGGAGCACGCAATGGTCAGGGAGACCATGCGGAGGTTATGTTCTCTCTGGATGGGCGTCCGCAGGAAAATACGGGGCGTATGATTGGAGCCGCCTTGTGTTGGAGTGGAAATTACAAACTTCGTATTGATACGGATAATAATTATTCTCATAACTTCCTGGCAGGAATCAATGATGAAGCATCCGAATATAAACTGGAACCAAAGGAAGTTTTCGTAACCCCTAAACTTGCCTTCACGTATAGTGAAGAAGGGCTGAGTGGCGTAAGCCGTAATTTTCATCGTTGGGCACGTAACGGTCAGATTCATGGTGGTAATAAGCTTCGTGACATTCTGTTGAATAGTTGGGAAGGTGTCTATTTTGACATTGACGAGCAGAAAATGGACCAGATGATGGGAGACTTTGCTGCAATGGGCGGTGAGTTGTTTGTTATGGACGACGGTTGGTTCGGTGACAAGTATCCGCGGAATAATGACCATTCTTCATTGGGCGATTGGGTGGTGAACAAACGGAAGTTGCCTAATGGAGTGGATGGTCTGATTGCGACAGCCAAGAAACATGGAATAAAATTTGGGATTTGGATTGAACCGGAGAGTGCCAATACCGTCAGTGAACTGTATGAGAAACATCCGGATTGGGTGTTGAAAGTTCCTAATCGTGATCCTCGTTATGGGCGTGGTGGTACACAGATGCTGTTGGACTTGTCCAATCCCGAAGTACAGGACTTTGTATTCCAGGTAGTTGATGATTTAATGACCAACTATCCTGATATCGCCTATATCAAATGGGATGCTAATGCGTCTTTGGTGAATTACGGATCTCCTTATTTGCCTAAGGACAAGCAATCTCATATATACATTGATTTTCATCGTGGATTGCAGAAGGCGGTAGAACGTATTCGTGCCAAATATCCGGATCTGGTGATGCAGGCTTGTGGTGGCGGCGGCGGTCGTGTTGATTATGGAGTGATGCCCGGATTCGATGAGTTTTGGGTGAGTGATAATACCGATGCGTTGCAGCGTATATTTATGCAGTGGGGTACCTCTTATTTCTATCCTTCTATGGCTATGGCACAGCATGTCAGTGCTTCTCCCAATCATCAGACGGGAAGGGTAATCCCTTTGAAATTCCGTTTTGACGTAGCTATGAGCGGTCGTCTCGGAATGGAAATTCAACCAAAGACCATGTCTGACGAGGAGAAAGAATTCTCGAAACATGCGATTGCTACTTATAAGGAAATTCGTCCGGTTGTGCAGTTCGGCGATTTATACCGCTTAATTTCTCCTTTCGATAAGCTGGGGGTTGCTTCTTTGATGTATTGTACTCCGGAGAAAGATCGTGCTGTGTTCTTTGCTTATAAAATCGAGCATTATATGAATCAGGTATTACCTCGTTTCCGTATGGCCGGACTGGATGCGAACAAGAATTATCGTATTCGTGAACTGAATTTGCCGCAAGGCGAGAATCCGTGTTATTTGCATGACAAGGTTGTAGCAGGTAGTATTCTGATGAATACAGGAATGGAAGTTCCTTTGGGGGCAGAGTATGCGAGTCGGGTGTTTGAACTCATAGAGGTTAAATAGAAGAGAGTAAGTAAATGAATGGAAAGCCTCGGACGATACTTCGTCCGGGGCTTTTTAAGTAATACCGGTTTAAGTTAGGAATAGTAGACGTATGAAATACATGATATAGGCACGAAACTGAACATACCCCGCTAAACATATCATATACAACCGCTATACATCTGTTATCCGGTAGGTATTGTTCTGTCAGGATACCGATATTGCTAATTCGCCACGGCCGTGGAGAGTATTCGTCACACCCGTGGTAATATCTCGCCACGGCTGTGGAGAGAACTCTCCACGGCTGTGGCAGACTAACTAAATCGGTACTCTAACCTAATCATACCGGTATTCCAATCTAACTATACCGGCTTCCCTTCCTATAAAGTCCCACTTAATAAACCGGCAGGCAAGTTACTTGCCTGAATATAAACTGATAGCCGTTCGGTTATTTGATTTCCAATAAATCTCCGGCTTTCATAGGTATAGTTATGATACGGTGAGTGTCAGGAACCGTTTTGATTGTTTTTCCATTGAGCAGGATTCTGTACGGCTTGTTTTTGTTTTGAGGTATTTTTATGGAGAAAGAATTTGCAGCGGTAGCTTTAACCGAAGCATAGTTGATGACAGAGTTGTTCCAGTCAGCCGAGACTTCCGCGCCACCACGGACACATAATCCTTTATAACTTCCTTTATTCCATTGTTCCGGTAAGCAAGGAAGAAACTCAATATATCCTTCATGGCTTTGGATGAGCATTTCACCGATACCGGCAGCTCCTGCTGCATTTCCGTCAAAGATGAATATGTCATAAGGTGCTCCTGCGATACCAGCCGGAGATATGCTCAACAGATTCTCACGGGCAAAATCACCAACTAAAATACCGATACTCTTATGCGCGTTAGCAGCATCTTTGAGACGGGCATAAAAACAAATCATATTTGCCCTACTCCATTCCACATCCTCCCAGCCCGGTGCGCTAAGCCTGTCTTCTATCGTTTTTCTTGCCCCTGTTGCTAATTCCGGAGTTTTTGTCAAAGATATCTGATTGAAAGGGTATAATGCGAGCAAATGGGAAGTGTGCCGGTGATTGGGACTGGCTTCTTCATAGTCTTCGTACCATTCACGGATCGCTCCGTTGGCACGTAAACGAATTGGAGGGAACTTACCCAGTGCATTCTTCAGACTATCGCTGAAGGCTTTATCTGTATTAAGTATTTGGGCAGCTTGTATGCATGAACGGAATATTTCATAAGCTAAAACGCGATCACAGGTAGGCATCATTGAGGCACATAAGGTGGTGCCCTGATAACGGAAATTATTTTCAGGAGAAATGCTGGGGCCTGTGACCAGATGACCGCTGTTCGGGTCTTCCGTCATATAGTCTAACAAAAATTCCGCATTTCCCTTTAATAAAGGATAAGCTGTCTTGGCTAGAAAATCCTTGTCCAACGTATACTCATATTGACTCCAGAGATGTGAGGCAAGCCATGAACTGGCTGTAGGAAAAAGTCCCCAGCCTATGTTGCTTGAAGGTGCGGTACATCCCCAGATATTGGCTGTTGTATGCGCTGTCCAGCCTTTGCAGCCATATACTATTTGTGCGGTTTTGGTGCCGTGTATGGATAAGTCTTTGATATAGCTGAAAAGTGGAATGTTGCATTCCGGCAGGTTTCCGATGTTGGAAATCCAATAGTTCTGTTGGGTGTTTATATCCAGATGATAATCGTTGGTCCAACTCATGTTGCATGCCAGATTGTCGTTGAAGAAACCTTGTAATGCGACGGGTAGCGGAGAGTTCTCGCGTGAAGAAGCGAGTAATAAATAACGTCCGTATTGAAAGAAAATTGCATCAAGCCCGGGATCGGTGGCGCCTGATTTGATACGTTCCCACCTTTTGTCAGTAGGCAGCTTATCGTACCGGTTGTTGCCGAGAGTCAGAGAGACGCGGTCGAACAAAGGAGAAAAGTCTTCAATGTGCCTGCGCTTGAGTTCTTTATATTCTTGTGCCTCTACCTCCTTAATTGTTTGCTCGCATAATTGCTTATATTGATCATTCTTGTAGTTGGTACGTACATCAATAATAATAGTCAGTTCATCAGCATTTTGTACGGAAAGTAGTCCCGGTTTCGTCTGAAAAGTACCTTTGGGAGCAATAACGGATATTTTACCTATAAAGGAAACCCCACCGGGACCTTGTTGGGGAAAAGATACATCTCCTTCAAAAGTTATCTGCTGATCTTTTATTTGCACAGAAGCCTCCCGTAGCAGATCAAGGGACAAGTCGGCTGTGATACTTCCTTTTTTATCGGCGGACGTGTGGAGGATTATTGCGTCGTCCGGATTGCTCGCAAAACATTCACGAGTGTATTGTATAGCTCCAACTTTATAAGAAACTGTACTCAATGCCTGATTCATATTCAATGAACGTTTATAATTGGTTATTTTCCCTTCGGGATATGTGAAACTTAGTTTCAAGTCTCCAATAGGCAAATGGGTACCGAACGAATGTAGTAGTCCTCTCAGGTTCTCCCCGGCAATCTGATTCCCTTCAACCAGTTTTCCGTCGAAGAATAATTGCCGTAACTCCTTCATCTTTTCTTTCCCGAAAGGTTGTTCTTGGTGCGGATCGTGAGCTCCGGACCACATGCTGGATTCGTTTATGGCGATAATCTCTCCCAGTACTCCACCATAAACCATAGCGCCTAAGCGTCCGTTTCCGACAGGAGTCGATTTCATCCATTCGTCCGCAGGCTGGTCATACCATAATTCTATGGGAGGATTAGAGCCTTTGGCCGATAGGATTGCCGGAAAGACGAATACTGCTATTATACAATAATTACGGATAAATGTAGATTTCATGTGCTCGATAGTTTTCATTGATACATAAATTTGTGATTGAACATACAAATGTAGCCTGTTTCGGAAAACGGTCGAATCACAGGTGCGTCAATAACTAACAAAAATGACGCAAATATAAATTTGTACCGTTTAAAATGCCTATATTTCGTGCGTTTACGTATTTTTGTACCGCAATAATATGAATGATATGAAAAAGGCACTGTTGACTTTATTATTGGTTTTATTACATTTATCTGCTATACCCAATAATTATTCTAGCTACTCTTTCTTGCATATAACAGGTGACAATGGACTGTCACAAAGCCATGTAAAGGCTATCTTGAAGGATAGTTATGGTTTTATGTGGTTCGGCACCAAGAATGGGCTGAATCGTTATGACGGTACTTCTATTTTACAGCTCGACTGTGATGACTACGTGGCAAAGAAAGGGAATCACAATATTTCAGCTCTTTTTGAAGATAAAGATAAGAAGCTATGGGTCGGGACTGACCGAGGAGTGTATTTATATGATATGATGCTGGATACATTTACTGCTTTGGACGATAAGGCTGAATCCGGTGCCAGTCTGGATAATTGGGTATCTAATATTGTAGCCGATTCTGTGGGGAATATCTGGGTGGTGATACCGGACCAGGGAGTGTTCAGATATGCCGGGAAGAAACTATACTTTTATGAGATAATAGACCGGAATAACTTTAAGAAAGAGACTCCGGATTGCATTCATGTCACCTCGAAGGGAGAAGTCTGGGTGGGAACCTGGGGCGCGGGCTTATTCCGTTATGACACAGCAAAAGATAAATTCGAGCAGTACAAGGCAGATAAAGACAATAATTCTTTGACGGCACTCTCTATCAATTCAATATGTGAAAGTGACGGTTGGCTGATAATGGCTATCCAGAATGGGCGTATTATGAAGTATCATCCCCGGCAGAACATTCTTCGTAGTCTGGATCTTGCAGATGTCAGCCATACATTTGTCAGGAATGTTTCAATGCATGGAGATGAAATCTGGGCGGGAACTCATGAAGGGGTATATATTATTAATGAGAAGAAAGGTACAGTGGTACATTTAAAGTCTAATCTCATTGAGCCTTTCAGCTTGTCTGACAATATAATATATACAATGTATGAGGATGATGAAGGTGGTATGTGGCTGGGCACTATGTTCGGGGGCGTTAATTACTTGCCTAATCGTGGGTTGATTTTTGAAAAGTATGTCCCTTTGAATACCGGGCAATCGTTGAGTTCCAAGAGAATACGCGAACTGGTTGAGGATAAGAAAGGGAATGTATGGATCGGAACAGAAGACGGAGGCGTTAATATTCTATCTAGATCCGGACAAATCACCCGGATGAAATCAAATGATAAGGAACAGCGAAACCGGACTATTCTGAATATGTCCATATATGGGGAGAACATCTATTGCGGATTGTTCAAGGAGGGACTTGATGTGATAAAACCTACCGGGGAAGTTGTTCATTACTCTGACAAGGCTCTGAATATTGAAGAGGGAAGTGTCTGGGCATTCTGTATCGACAAGAAAGGCTGCAAGTGGATAGGAACCGGTTCCGGTTTGTTTATGGCGGATAAAGATTCTTTCTTGTTTTCGAAAGTGAATGAAGTAGGATATGACTGGATTTTTGACATCTTTGAAGATCGTGAAGGTAATCTGTGGTTTGCATCTATGGGTAGTGGAGTCTGGAAACATAATCCGCAGGCGAATTCTTTTGAAAAGTATATCAATAAGGAAGGTGAGCCTAACAGTTTAAGTTCGAACTCGGTCAGCTCGGTCATGCAGGACAGCAAAGGGCGTATATGGCTCTCGACCGATAGAGGTGGCATTTGCCGGTATAATGCAGAGACGAATGATTTTACTTCTTTCTCTATAAAGGAAGGGTTGCCGGATGATGTGGCTTATGAAATATTGGAAGATGATGCTCATAACCTTTGGTTCGGGACTAATAAAGGGTTGGTGAAATTCAATCCGGAGACGAAAGATATTCATGTCTTTACTACCAAAGACGGGCTGCTGGGGAACCAGTTTAATTATAAGTCAGCTTTGAAAGTAGGCGACGGCAGGTTTTTCTTTGGAGGGATTAATGGGCTTATTGCTTTTGACCCGAATATCTCCCGGCAGCAGTTAGCTCCTCCTTCTCCTATTTATATCTCAAAGTTCAGCATTTACAATAAAGAAATAACGGTACATACTCCCAATTCTCCTTTGAAGAAGAATATTGTAGGCACGGAAGAGATAGTTTTGCCTTATAATCAGTCGAATATCAGTTTTGATATTGCTTTGCTGAGCTACTCTACCACAAAATCGAATCAGTACTATTACCGTTTGGACCCGTTGGACAAAGATTGGGTAAAGGCGATTAGCAATCAGAATATCTCGTATGCCAAACTGTCGCCGGGAAAGTATGTTTTTAGGATACAGGCCGATAATAGTAACAGTCAGTTGGCTAAACGTTCTTTGTCTATTGTTATTTTACCTCCCTGGTGGTTGTCGGTATGGGCGTATAGTTGCTACGTCTTCTTCTTCATATCTTCTATTTGGGCTTGTTTCTTTTGGTATAAGCGACGTAAGGAACGGCAAATGACGGAGAGCCAGAAACTGTTTGAAATACAGAAGGAAAAAGAACTTTACGAGTCGAAAGTAGAGTTCTTCACCGAAATTGCTCATGAGATACGTACGCCGTTGACTCTCATTAACGGTCCTTTGGAAGTGATCCGGGAGATGCATTTTGAAGATGTAAAACTGAACAAGAACCTGAATGTCATTGCGCAGAATACAAAACGTCTGTTGGATTTGGTCGCTCAACTGCTCGACTTCCAGAAGATAGGAGCGAATAAACTGAAACTCAAATTTGAAACGGTAGATGTAACGTCGTTATTGAAAGAAATCTGTGAGCGTTTTGAACCTACTATACAATACGAGAAGAAGGAGTTGTCTCTCCAAACTCCGGAGGAAGTGATGACAGCGGTCGTTGATAAGGAGTCTGTCACAAAGATAGTCAGCAATCTGCTGAATAATGCATTGAAATATGCGAAGAAAGAAATACAGGTGAAGTTGGAGAAGAAAGATGATAGTCTGACTATTCGTGTGGTAAGCGACGGGGAGAAAATTCCGGAAGATATGCGCGAACAGATATTTGCTCCTTTCTACCGAATGGAATCTAATATGCAAAAGGCGAAAGGTATTGGAATCGGGTTGTCTTTGGCTAAATCATTGGCTGCTTTGAATAAAGGGAAACTGTATTTGGAAATGGCGGACGAAGTATACAACACATTCGTGCTCGAACTTCCGCTTAGTCCGACCGGGCAGGTGGAACAACAGCAACAGGCGGTGGATACGGTGCCGGGGATATTGCCGGATGACGGTTTGGTGGAGAATGAAGAAATAGATAAATATACGATTCTGCTGGTTGAAGACAATGATGATATGTTGAACTTCATACTGGAACGATTGAAGGAGAATTTTATAGTGGAAGTGGCTCATCATGGTCGGGAAGCATTGGATATACTGAGAGATAAACGAATCGATTTAGTGATAAGCGATGTAATGATGCCGGTCATGGACGGCTGGGAACTGTGCAGGACATTGAAGTCGGATATGGAATTATGCCATATACCTATTATATTCCTGACAGCCAAGAATGACTTGGATAGTAAGATAAACGGCTTGAAAATGGGGGCTGAGGCTTATGTGGAAAAACCTTTCTCATTTAATTATCTGAAAGTTCAGATTTTGTCATTGCTGAATAACCGGAGAAAGGAACGCGAAGCATTCTCCAAACATCCTTTCTTCCCTGTGCATAACATGCAGGTGAACAAGGCTGATGAAGAGTTTATGGGCAAAGTTATTGAAATCATAAACGAGAACCTGACGGATGAGAATTTCAATGTGGAACGCATGGCAGATATCTTGTGTATGAGCCGTTCCGGACTATTGCGTAAGATAAAAATGTTGTTCAATCTTTCTCCGGTGGATTTCATCCGGTTGATACGCTTGCGGAAAGCGGCGGAACTCATTCAGACAGGACAATATCGTGTTGGAGAGATCTGTTATATGGTCGGTATCAATTCGCCCTCTTATTTTAGTAAGTTATTCTTGAAGCAGTTTGGTGTGTCGCCTAAGGATTTCGAGAAGCAAAGTCTGGGCGGGAAGGAAAAGATTGATATTGACAGCTATTTAAAAATGAAATAAATGAAGACAAAGATGTAATATTTGCGGATTTGTGGCGGATTATCCGCCTGTTTGCGTCAATAGTTATATTTTATGTTCTATTTATAGGAGGACTCTTCTTCTGCATCGTTTAAATTTGCAGTGTTTTTTAATACTGATATTATGAAGAAAGAATGTAGAAGAATGTTTCTTTGTATGTTTCTGTTATTGGCGGCCGTCCAGTTTTCGGGATGTAGCCGGTCTACTTCAGAATGTTTAAAGGTAAAAGACTGGGAGATTATTTATAATAGTCGGTCCGGGGGAGTTGATATTTATAAGAATTCATTGCCTCTTTGCGGTTCTGTTTATTCTTCTTTTAAATATCAGGAGAAGCTGATAAAGTCTTGTGATTATCCTAATCACCGGATCTCTTCCCGGAAGTATGAAGATGAGTTTGGAAAAGGGTATATATATCAGGTTGTCTGTACGGATTCTGTTCTTCCTATGCTTGTTCAGACCTTTTATATCTATCCGGATTATGACTATGTATTGACTGACTTTACAATAGAGGACGATCAGGAATTATCTTCCAACTATATGGCTCCGCTTATTATTGACTCACTGGCGAATGGCTCTTTTCTGTGGAATGCGGATAGCCGTGTCTTGAAAGTACCGTTTGATAATGATAAATGGGGACGTTATCGTTCGGTGCCCTTGCCTTTCGAACAACTAACGAGCTATGAAGTGACGGCTCTTTTCAATAATGAAGAACGGAATGGGATCATAGTCGGCTCGGTAGAGCACGATACATGGAAGACAGCAGTTTCAATAGGTAAAAGTTCGCTATATAACATGGGGAGTTTATGTTGCTATGGAGGTGTGGCAGATGAGCAGACACGAGATTCCAAACCCCATGGGAGTCTTGTGGGACGGCGTTTGAAGTCGCCCAAAGTCTTTATCGGATACTTTTCGGATTGGAGGGACGGACTGGAAGCATACGCGAATGCGAATGCTACCATAACTCCTCCCCGGAAATGGGAGGGGGCTGTTCCTTTCGGTTGGAATAGCTGGGGAGTCTTGAAGTTTGATTTGACTTATCAAAAAGCGGTAGAGGTTTCGGAATATATAAAAGACCATTTGCAAAACCGGTCTTTTGTCAGTCCGGCAGGCACAGTGTATGTAGGACTGGATTCCGGCTGGAATAGTTTCACAGAACAGCAACTGGCTTCTTTTGTGAAGATATGTAAGGATAATGGGCAGAAGGCGGGAGTATATTGGACGCCCTTTACGGATTGGGGGCGCAATCCGGAGAAAGTATTCGAAGATTGTCCCGAATACAAATACAAGGACGTGTATCTTTATGCGAATGGGGCACCACAGGAACTGGACGGAGCTTATGCACTGGATCCTACTCATCCGGCGGTAGAGGCTGCCATGAAAAACAAATCGGATTTGTTCCGCCGGGTAGGATTTGAGTATGTCAAGATGGACTTTATGACTCATGGAGCAATGGAAGCGGATCAATGGCATTGTGATACTATCCGGACAGGAATACAAGGATATAATTACGGAATGAAGCTACTGAACAAGTACTTTGGGGATATGTATATCAATTTATCTATATCTCCGGTTTTTCCTTCCCAGTATGCACAGTCACGACGGATAGCTTGTGATGCCTGGAATAAGATAAAAGATACGGAGTATACGATGAACGCCGTATCCTATGGCTGGTGGCAGGATTTGGTCTATCAATATAATGACGCCGACCATATTGTTCTGAAAGATGCGACCGAAGGGGAGAACCGCGCCCGGATAACTTCAGGGATCATTACGGGATTATATATCTTGGGAGATGATTTCAGTGTTGATGGAGACGCGTCGGCAAAGAGCAGATCTCTCAGTCTGTTGACTAGGGAAGAAATAAATAATGTTGCGACGGGAGTCGCGTTTCGTCCCGTAGAGGGGAATGGAGAGGCTTCGGAAAACCAGTTTGTGAGACTCAATGAAGACGGAAGCTGTGATTATGCAGTATTCAATTATTCTGATGAAGAAGTAGAAGGAACGGTGCCTTTGGATAGGCTCGGGTTGAAGACAAATAAAAGATATACAGTGAAAGAGCTGTGGAGAAACCGTGAAGAAGAAGTCGGAGCAAGCATGAAGTATACAATTCCGGCTAGAGATGTCTTATTATTCAGATTCTATAAATAAACTAAACACTGTCTTACTATGGTGCGATTTTCTATCTTTCTTTTAGTGATACTGATATCTGTTACCCTTTCCGCACAGAAGAAAACAATGAGCTGGGGAGATCAGGGGAACGGGACGTACGTTAATCCTATTTTGAATGCGGATTACTCTGACCCGGATGTGATTCGGGTAGGAGAGAAATATTATATGATCTGTTCCGATTTTCATTATTTGGGTATGCAGGTTCTGGAGTCGGACGATATGGTAAACTGGAAAGTGATTTCTCAAATCTATTCCCGTTTTTCCCATGATGACTGGAATCATAACAAGAGATACGGAGCCGGTTCGTGGGCACCCTCTTTACGTTTTCATGATAATAAATATTGGATGTTTGTCTGTACTCCTCATGAGGGGCTGCTGATGAGCTATGCGACAGATCCTAAAGGCCCGTGGTCGCCGCTACATGTGGTTGAGGCTGCCGAAAGGTGGGAAGATCCTTGTCCTTTGTGGGATGATAACGGAGAAGCCTATTTAGGGCGTAGTCAATGGGGAGGAGGGCCTATTATCGTTCATCGTATGAGTCCGGACGGCAGAAAATTGTTGGATGAAGGAGTCACGGTATATACCGGGCCGGTTGCAGAAGGTACTAAGTTCTATAAGATGAACGGATATTATTATATCAGTATTCCGGAAGGTGGAGTGAGCACTGGTTGGCAGACCATCTTGAGGTCAAAGAATATCTATGGACCTTATGAGAAGAAAGTTGTATTAGAACAAGGCACTACCAATGTAAACGGCCCTCATCAGGGAGCCTTGGTCGACACCCCTTCCGGTGAATGGTGGTTCTATCATTTCCAGGCGACGGAACCTCTGGGGCGCGTCGTACATCTTCAGCCGGTTTGCTGGAAGGAGGATTGGCCTATGATCGGAGTCGATATAGATATGAACGGTATCGGTGAGCCTGTGCGAACCTGGACAAAACCGGTCATAAACAAGACATCTGATCGGTTCTTACCCCAAACGGATGATGATTTCTCAACGGAAAAACTAGGATATCAATGGCAATTCAATCATAATCCGGATGATGAAAACTGGAGCATGTCTGAACGTAAAGGCTGGATGATGATTCATTCGACCAAAGCGAAGAACCTGCGTGAAGCACGTAACATGATGACGCAGAAATGTATGGGATACATCAGTGAGGCGGTAACGGAGCTTGACATCAAGCAAATAGCCGACGGACAACGTGCAGGAATATTGGGAATCGGCAATGTATTCAATGGAGCGGGGATAACACGTATCGAAGGAAAAAATTACGTATATTTGGAGCAGAATGGGGTAGCAAAGACTATTTGTGAATGGAAGGGCAACAGGATATTTCTGAAGGCTCGTTTCAATGCTCCGGAGAATCTTCATCAATTCTATTATAGTGCGAATGGAAAGGAATTTACGGCCTGCGGTGATTTATATTCGTTACATAGTGGAGACTGGAAAGGTATTCGTACAGGTATCTACTCCTATAATGTGAATGATGAGAGAGGGAAAGTGTTCTTTAATAGTTTTATTTATCACATGGATGACTTTAATTAATATAAGTAAAATGAAAAGGAGATTTGTACTATTATTACTACTGTGTATTGTTCATATAGGTGGGTATGCGAAGATTACTTTGCCAGGTTATTTTGCGGATAACATGGTACTGCAACAACAAACTAAAGTTCTTATTAGCGGACAGTCTTCCGGACAGGGGGGCGTTGAACTAAGAGTGGGTTGGGATAAAAAAGTGTATAAGGCGGACATCGGTACAAGCGGTGAATGGAGTATAGAAGTGGAGACTCCCAAGGCCGGCGGCCCCTATGATATAGTTTTATCTGATGGTGAGGAGTGCTTCTTACATAATGTGCTGATTGGTGAAGTTTGGCTTTGTTCGGGGCAGTCTAACATGGAAATGCCGCTTGCCGGCTGGGGCAAGGTTATGAATTATGAGAAGGAAATAGCGGAAGCCGATTATCCGTCAATCCGGTTGTTTCAAGTTAAAAAAGAAACCTCATTGAGCCCCAGGAAGAATCTGGCTTCTACTATGGGAGGTTGGAAGGAATGCTCTCCCGCAATGATTCCGAACTTCTCGGCAGTCGGTTATTTCTTTGCACGTAACCTGTGGAAAGACTTGAACGTGCCGGTTGGAGTGATTGATTGTACGTGGGGTGGTACCCCTGCGGAAGGTTGGGCTAGCTATGATGCGATGAAAAAGATACTGGGATTTAGTAAAGAAGTGGAAAATGCTCAGGCTTTAAAGTTTAATGCAGAACTATTGAGGAAGAAATATGATGAGGATAGAAAAGAATGGCAGCAAGGCCTGAATGACTCTGACAGGGGATATTCGGGTAACCGGAGTCTTTGGACGCCAACCGGCTATCCTGATGAGAACTGGGGTGCTATGTCTCTGCCCGGATATTGGGAAAATAAAGGAATGAGTAATTTTGATGGGATTGTATGGTTTCGTAAAACGATCGACATACCGGTGGACTGGAGTGGAAAACAGTTAAAGTTAAGATTGAGTATGATTGATGACGAAGATATCACCTATTTTAATGGGATTGAGATTGCTCGTGGATATGGATATAATTCACCACGTGAATATATTGTTCCTGCTGAAGTGGTGAAAGTGGGTAAAGCGGTCATTACAGTCCGCGTTTCCGACTTTGGGGGAGAAGGTGGAATTCATGGGCAACCGGAAGATTTGTGGATTTCTTGCGGTGAAGCGGATAAGATTCCGTTGGCCGGAGAATGGAGATATAAGGTTGGGGTTTCTATGAAAGAAGTTCCGCGGGTTCCGCTATCACCGGTTGATAATGCCAGTTATCCAGCTGCAATTTACAATGCAATGGTGAATCCGCTGATACATTTTCCTGTGAAGGGAGTTATTTGGTATCAGGGAGAAGCCAACGTGGGACGTGCAGCTGAATATGCGGACTTGTTTCAGTCATTGATTCAGGACTGGCGCGATAAATGGCAGAATCCGGAGATGCCTTTTTACTTTGTTCAGCTAGCCAGTTATCTGGAACGTAAGGAGATACAGCCGGACTCGGAATGGGCCGCTTTGCGGGAAGCGCAAAATAAAGCATTGCATTTGTGTAATACAGGAATGGCAGTAGCTATTGATATTGGTGATGCTAACGACATTCATCCCAAGAATAAACAGGAAGTGGGACGCCGTCTGTCCTTACTTGCTTTGCAGAAAACGTATGGCAAAGGGAAAGTAACGGATATCATGTCCTATAAGGATTATGTCGTTGAGAATGACAAAGTCCGTTTGATATTTGAAGGTAATACGAAAGGGTTCCAACCCTCAGATCTCTTGACCGGATTTACAATTGCAGGTGCAGATCATGTGTTCTATCCGGCAAAGGCGCAGATAAAAGGGAATGAATTATTGGTTTGGTCGCCGGACGTCTCCAATCCGGTAGCTGTGCGCTATGGTTGGGCCGATAACCCGGATTGCAATTTATATGATAGAACAGGATTGCCGGTCGCTCCTTTCAGGACAGACTGTTGGTGATTGCCCTTGCTTTATTGGTGGATATGATATGGCTTTGAATCAATTCTAAATGATGCGAAACGGGAATACCCCTGTAATCTGTTTCTTATCGTCTGCCGTCCGCCCCCCACATCATTTTACTGCGAAGCGTGTCAAAGAAAATATGATTAAAGCGTTTTACTACTTTGACACTGTAATCTGCCCGGCGGATAGTGAGTTGGGTGGTTTCTTTGCACGTTTCACTTCGGCCGTCAATGGCAACGAGGAAGTTATGGCTGCGGCTTTCCACGTCCAATGTGATTTCCCAATCGTCTCGGATAACGATAGGACGGACGTTGAGGCTATGCGGAGCTACGGGAGTAATAACGACGGTGTTGGAATGGGGCACCATGATAGGACCGCCTACACTTAACGAATAGGCGGTGGAACCGGTGGGCGTGGCAATCACCAGCCCATCAGCCTGATAAGTGTTCAGGTATGCGCCGTTGATGGCTGTCCGGATACTAATCATAGAAGAACTGTCCCGTTTGAGAACGGCAATTTCGTTGAGGGCATAAGGGGCATCTTGCAAATGCTTGTCGTCACAGATGAGTTGAAGTACGCTTCGTTCTTCCACGCTATATCTTCCGGATTGAATTTCATCGAAGGTTTCTTCCATTTCTTCTGGAGAAATGTCTGCCAGAAATCCCAGACGTCCGGTATTAATTCCTAGAATGGGAATCCCTTTCTTTCCTACGCGGCGGGCGGCTTTCAGAAACGTTCCGTCGCCTCCGATACTGATTACCATATCGGCGGTAAAATTATCCCCGTCGAACAGATAGTCGGCATGAACATCCATTTTTAACTCTGCGGTCAGGAATTGATAAAAGTCCCTGCACATACATACTTCCGCTTTTTGTCTTCTCAACAGTTGGAATAGCCTGAGGGCATGCGAAGACTTCTTAGCTTGATAAGTATTTCCGAAAATGGCAAATTTCATAAGCGACATCATTAGTTATGGTTGCAAATTTGGCACTTTTTTCTGAGATAGCCAATCAGTTTGCGAATATTCGGTTTGGCGATATAGTAAAAGTGCCCGTAACTTCAACGGTGCTTTCACAAAATGTAATGATTTGCATAGTATTACAAATATGCGTCGGGTGGAAGGAAAGTACACAAAAGTATGCTTATTCTGTGTTTTCTTGTGGTTTTCTACTTTAAATAACCAAAAAAGAACCTATAATGCGTTTCGTATTATTAGGCAACTAATAATAATATTTGTATTTTTGCGCCAAATATTACGTAGAACTATGACTAAATTAAGTGTAAACATAAACAAGATTGCTACGCTGAGAAATGCTCGCGGAGGGAATGTGCCCGATGTAGTAAAGGTGGCGCTTGATTGTGAGTCTTTTGGCGCAGACGGCATCACTGTTCATCCCCGTCCTGACGAACGCCACATTCGTCGTTCGGATGTATATGATTTGCGTCCCCTGTTGAGGACTGAATTCAATATCGAAGGGTATCCGTCACCGGAATTTATAGATCTTGTGCTGAAGGTAAAGCCACATCAGGTCACATTGGTTCCCGATGATCCTTCACAGATCACTTCTAACTCCGGTTGGGACACGAAAGCTAATCTGGAATTTCTGACTGAAGTCCTCGATCAGTTCAACAGTGCAGGTATCCGCACTTCTGTTTTTGTAGCTGCTGATCCCGAAATGGTGGAATATGCGGCAAAAGCCGGAGCCGACCGCGTTGAACTTTATACCGAACCCTATGCGACGGATTTCCCGAAGAATCCGGAAGCAGCCATTGCCCCTTTTATCGAAGCGGCCAAAACTGCCCGTAAACTGGGTATCGGCCTGAATGCCGGACACGACCTGAGTCTTGTAAATTTAAACTATTTCTATAAAAACATTCCCTGGGTGGATGAAGTCTCTATCGGTCACGCATTGATTAGCGATGCACTGTATTTGGGACTGGAACGTACTATCCAGGAATATAAAAACTGTCTACGCTGATGAATGCAATGATCTTGTTAGCCCAAGGGGCTATGAATATGGCTGACTCGCTGGCTACCGCCAACCCCGTACTGACGGAGGTAAACGCTCCCGAAATGAATATGCTTGATATGGCTATCAAGGGTGGTTGGATTATGATTGTGCTGGGTGTGTTGTCCGTAGTCTGCTTTTACATCTTGTTCGAACGTAATTATATGATTCGCAAGGCGGGAAAAGAAGACCCTATGTTTATGGAACGTATCAAAGACTATATTCATAGTGGTGAGATCAAAGCAGCCATTAACTATTGCCGGACGATGAACACTCCTTCGGCCCGTATGATTGAGAAAGGTATCAGCCGTCTGGGACGTCCGATCAACGATGTACAGGCCGCTATTGAAAATGTGGGTAACATTGAAGTTGCGAAACTGGAAAAAGGGCTGACTGTAATGGCGACCATTTCCGGCGGTGCCCCGATGCTCGGATTCCTCGGTACGGTGACAGGTATGGTGCGCGCATTCTACGAAATGGCGAACGCCGGAAGCGGAAATATTGATATTACATTACTTTCCGGCGGTATCTACGAAGCAATGATTACTACTGTCGGCGGTCTGATTGTCGGTATTATTGCCATGTTTGCTTACAACTATCTGGTGATGCTGGTAGACCGCGTGGTAAACAAGATGGAATCTCGTACCATGGAATTTATGGACTTGCTGAACGAACCGGCTCAGAAGTGATTCATATTCCCCGAACTTATAACTTTATAATAACTCATAAACGTGGGATTAAAAAGAAGAAATAGAGTATCGCCCAATTTCAGTATGGCTTCCATGACGGATGTCATTTTCCTGTTGCTGATATTCTTTATGATAACCTCTACGGTGGTATCGCCCAATGCTATAAAGGTGTTGTTGCCGCAAGGCAAGCAGCAGACCTCGGCCAAACCGCTGACGAGAGTCATCATTGATAAAGACCTGAACTTCTATGCCGCTTTCGGTAATGAGAAGGAGAAGCCGTACGCCTTGAACGAACTGACTCCTTTCTTGCAGAGTTGTGCGGAAAAGGAGCCTGAAATGTATGTGGCGTTGTATGCGGATGAATCAGTACCTTATCGTGAAATAGTGCGGGTGCTGAACATTGCGAATGAGAATCATTTTAAGATGGTGCTGGCTACACGCCCGCCGGAAAATAAATAAGAAGAACGATGGACAGAAGAAAAAAGGGTGAATACGTAGGAGCGTTGGGTGCATTGTTGGTGCACGTGGCAGTGATTGCTCTTTTGATTCTGGTGAGCTTTACTGTCCCTCAACCGGATGAGGACGCAGGCGGAATCCCTGTAATGATGGGGAATGTGGATGCTGCGCGTGGCTTTGACGACCCATCGTTGGTCGATGTCGATGTGTTGGACGAAGAGGCCCCGGCTCCTGCTCAGACTCAGCCGGAACTCCCTTCGGAACAGGATTTGTTGACGCAGACCGAAGAAGAAACCGTCACTCTGAAACCGAAGACGGAGGAGCCCAAGAAGGAAACGGTAAAACCGAAAGAAGTAGTGAAACCGAAAAAGCCTGTGAAGAAGCCGGAGAAGACCGAGGCCGAGAAAGCGGCGGAAGCGAAACGCCTGGCTGAAGCGAAAGCGGAACGTGAACGTAAAGCTGCCGAAGAGGCCGCGAGAAAAAAAGTGGCCGGTGCTTTCGGCAAAGGTTCACAAATGACAGGGAACAAGGGAACATCAGCCGGTGGCACGGGAACGGAAGGCAGTAAGGAAGGTAATTCTTCCACCGGAGCAAAGACCGGAACGGGCGGTTACGGAACTTTTGACCTTGGCGGACGTTCTTTAGGTACGGGCAGTTTGCCCAAGCCTGCTTACAATGTGCAGGAAGAAGGACGTGTGGTGGTGAACATTACCGTGAATCCTGCAGGACAGGTTGTTGCAACCAGCATTAACCCTCAAACGAATACTGTAAACTCTGTTTTGCGGAAAGCCGCCGAAGATGCGGCCAGGAAAGCTCGTTTCAATACAGTGGACGGAGTGACCAACCAGACAGGGACAATCACTTATTATTTTAATTTGAGATAGTATCATTAACCAAAAATATAGGATTATGGGAACTGTATACGCTTTTTTTGCAGACGGGTTTGAAGAAATTGAAGCCTTTACTGCTATTGACACGCTAAGACGTGGCGGACTGAATGTGGAAATCGTATCCGTTACACCGGATGAAATTGTAGTAGGTGCACATGATGTATCTGTTCTTTGTGACATCAACTTCGATAATTGTGATTTCTTTGATGCCGAACTTCTGTTGTTGCCCGGAGGAATGCCGGGAGCAGCTACGCTTGATAAACATGAAGGATTGCGTAGATTGATTCTCGATTTCGCCGCCAAGAACAAACCGATTGCCGCTATTTGTGCTGCTCCGATGGTACTGGGCAAGCTGGGTCTGCTGAAAGGGAAGAAGGCGACTTGCTATCCTAGCTTCGAGCAATATCTGGAAGGTGCCGAATGTATCGATGCTCCGGTTGTTCGTGACGGAAATATCATTACGGGTATGGGACCGGGCGCTGCCATGGAATTTGCTTTGACTATCGTTGACTTGTTGGTAGGTAAAGAAAAAGTAGACGAGCTGGTAGAGGCGATGTGCGTTAAACGCTAAGTTGTCCATGAAGAAATATGTAATCATTGTTGCCGGTGGAAAGGGCTTGCGTATGGGGAGCGACCTCCCCAAACAGTTTCTTCCTGTCGGCGGTAAACCTGTATTGATGCATACACTGGAAGTTTTCCGGAAGTATGATGCGGCAATTCAACTTATTTTAGTCCTTCCACGGGAGCAGCAGGACTTTTGGAAGCAGCTCTGTCGGGAACACGATTTCGATGTGGAACATCGGGTGGCAGACGGAGGAGAAACTCGTTTCCATTCGGTGAAGAACGGTTTGGCATTGGTGCAGGCTCCTGGGCTGGTGGGAGTGCACGACGGTGTCCGTCCGTTTGTCTCGGTAGAAGTGATCCGTCGTTGTTATGATTTGGCAGAACAGCATAAAGCGGTGATTCCGGTTGTTGATGTAGTTGAAACGCTGCGCCATTTAACGGAAGTCGGAAGCGAGACTGTGAGCCGCAATGATTATAAATTGGTGCAGACGCCGCAAGTCTTTGACGTCGAACTGTTGAAGCAGGCTTATGAGCAGGAATTTACTCCGTTCTTTACTGATGACGCCTCGGTTGTGGAAGCAATGGGCGTACCCGTGCATCTTGCAGCAGGTAACCGTGAAAATATAAAAATAACGACTCCTTTCGACCTGAAAGTCGGGAGTGCTCTTTTGTAAATGTTTGATTTAGTCACACGCGACATAAAATTTATCTCCGGTGTAGGTCCTCAGAAGGCGGCTGTATTAAATAAGGAGTTAGGAATCTACTCCTTGCATGATTTGATTTACTATTTCCCCTACAAATACGTCGACCGGAGCCGCATCTATTACATTCACGAGATAGATGGCAATATGCCGTATATCCAACTGAAAGGTGAAATCCTTGGTTTCGAAACGATCGGTGAAGGCCGGCAGCGTCGTCTCACAGCTCATTTCTCGGATGGTACGGGAGTCGTGGACTTGGTGTGGTTTCAGGGAATAAAATACATCCTCGGCAAATACAAACTTCACGAAGAATATATCATCTTCGGCAAGCCGACCGTATTCAACGGGCGCATCAATCTAGCTCATCCCGATGTAGACAAGACGGATGACTTGAAACTTTCCTCCGTGGGACTTCAACCTTATTATAATACAACGGAGAAAATGAAGCGCAGCTTCCTCAACTCTCACGCGATTGAGAAGATGATGGCAACTGTCATTCTGCAGATACAGGAGCCTCTGCCTGAGACTCTCTCTCCCAAACTGTTGTCGGAACATCACTTGATGCCTTTGACAGAGGCTCTGCGGAATATCCATTTCCCGACTAATCCCGATTTATTACGCCGGGCGCAATATAGGCTTAAATTCGAGGAGCTCTTCTACGTACAGTTGAACATCTTGCGCTATGCCAAAGACAGGCAAAGAAGGTATCGCGGCTATATCTTTGAAAAAGTGGGCGACGTATTCAACACGTTTTATACAAAGAACCTTCCTTTCCAACTGACAGGCGCACAGAAACGAGTGCTGAAAGAAATTCGGAATGACGTGGGTAGCGGTCGGCAGATGAACCGTCTTTTGCAGGGAGATGTAGGTAGTGGGAAAACTTTAGTCGCCTTGATGAGTATGTTGCTGGCGTTGGATAACGGCTACCAAGCCTGCATGATGGCGCCTACGGAAATATTAGCGAACCAGCATTACGAAACGATTAAGGAGTTACTGTTCGGTATGGATATCCGCGTGGAACTGCTGACGGGCTCTATCAAAGGAAAAAGGAGGGAAGCCATTCTCACCGGTTTGCTGACAGGAGATGTGAAAATACTGATCGGGACCCATGCGGTTATTGAGGATACCGTTAATTTTTCTTCTCTCGGTTTTGTGGTTATTGACGAACAACACCGCTTTGGCGTGGCGCAACGTGCCCGCCTTTGGAGTAAGAATATTCAACCGCCGCACGTGCTCGTCATGACCGCCACTCCTATTCCCCGGACGTTGGCGATGACTTTATACGGTGACTTGGATGTGTCCGTCATCGACGAACTACCTCCGGGACGGAAACCGATTGCTACTGTTCACCAGTTCGACAACCGCCGGGAAAGCCTGTATCGCTCTGTACGCAAGCAGATTGAGGAAGGACGGCAGGTTTATATTGTCTATCCTTTAATAAAGGAAAGTGAGAAAATAGACTTGAAGAACCTCGAAGAAGGCTATCAGCATATCCTGGAAGAATTTCCCGAATGTACTGTATGTAAAGTGCATGGCAAAATGAAGGCTGCCGAAAAGGATGAACAAATGCAACTTTTCATTTCAGGCAAAGCGCAAATAATGGTTGCCACTACAGTGATCGAAGTCGGCGTGAACGTACCGAATGCTTCGGTGATGATTATAGAGAATGCCGAACGTTTCGGACTTTCGCAACTGCATCAGTTGCGCGGTCGGGTAGGGCGTGGCGCCGACCAGTCTTATTGTATTCTGGTGACAAATTATAAACTGACCGAAGATACTCGTAAGCGACTGGAGATAATGGTGCGCACAAATGACGGCTTTGAAATAGCGGAAGCTGATTTGAAGTTGCGCGGTCCCGGTGACTTGGAAGGGACGCAGCAGAGTGGTGTCGCCTTCGATTTGAAAATTGCGGATATTGCCCGTGACGGACAATTGCTGCAATACGTCCGTGCGATAGCCGAAGATATTGTAGAACATGATCCCGGTGCACAGAGTCCGGAGAATGAAATACTGTGGCGGCAACTCAAATCCTTGCGGAAAACGAATGTTAACTGGGCTGCCATTAGTTGAAAAACGGTTAAACATGCAGTTTATTTGCGGGAATGTGTTGCAAAACATGTTTTGCTTCTATTCTCCCTATTCATAGGGATTTAACGCCTGAATGTTTGTCTTATTTCCGGCTAATCATCTGAAAAATAGTTAATAACTCTCTTGTTGTTTCATCGGAAAATGCTACCTTTGGAGGAATTTTTTTAGTAAATGTATAGTTTAACCATTAGAAAAGTCGTATATCATGCTTGAAAAAACGCTGGTCATTTTAAAGCCTTGTACCCTCCAACGGGGATTGGTTGGTGAGATTACTCATCGTTTTGAACGTAAAGGACTGCGGTTGGCCGGCATGAAGATGATGCAACTGACTGATGAATTATTGAGCGAACATTATGCCCACTTGAGCAGCAAGCCTTTCTTTCAAAGAGTGAAAGATTCCATGATGACAGCTCCTGTCATTGTTTGTTGTTTCGAAGGTGTGGATGCTATTCAAACTGTCCGTATGTTGGCGGGTCCGACAAATGGACGTCTGGCTGCCCCGGGAACTATTCGTGGGGATTACAGTATGAGCTTTCAGGAAAATATAGTTCATGCTTCTGATTCTCCGGAGACCGCAGCTATCGAGTTAACGAGATTTTTTAAACCGGAAGAAATATTCGATTACAAACAGGCGACATTTGACTACCTGTATGCAAATGACGAATATTAATTGAATTGACAAAGAACGAATGAATTTCAATTGTATTATTAAAACAGGATTGGTAGCTGTTGCGACTATGGTTAGTTTGAGCTCTTTCTCACAAGACCTGATTGCTCGTCAAGCACCGATAGACAAGAAATTAAAAACAGTAGACTCTTTGGCATTGCAAAAGCAAATCCGTGCCGAACAGTCGGAATATCCCGCCCTAAGTCTCTATCCAAACTGGAACAACCAGTATGTACACGCTTACGGAAACGCTATTATCCCTGATACTTACACTATCGACCTGACAGGTTTCCACATGCCGACTCCCAGCACGAAAATCACTTCGCCTTTCGGTCCCCGTTGGAGAAGAATGCACAACGGTCTGGACTTGAAAGTAAATATCGGTGATACTATTGTAGCAGCTTTCGACGGTAAAGTGCGTATTGTGAAATATGAGCGCAGAGGATATGGTAAGTATGTCGTTATCCGTCATGATAATGGATTGGAAACTGTATACGGACACTTGTCCAAACAACTAGTTGAAGAAAATCAGCTGGTCAAGGCCGGTGAAGTAATCGGATTAGGTGGTAATACCGGACGCTCAACCGGTTCTCATCTTCATTTTGAAACCCGTTTCCTCGGAATCGCAATCAATCCTATTTATATGTTCGACTTTCCGAAACAAGATATCGTAGCCGATACCTATACGTTCAGGAGGACTCAAGGTTCGTCGAAACGTGCCGGTTCTCATGACACGCAAGTGGCTGACGGTACAATCCGCTATCATAAAGTTAAGAGTGGTGATACTTTGTCGCGTATTGCCAAGTTGCGTGGTGTATCAGTCAGTACACTTTGTAAGTTGAATCGTATCAAACCGACTACAACTTTGCGCATCGGGCAAGTTTTGCGCTGTTCATAAACAGCATTGCTTATAAAACAGTAATACAACAATACCTTTAGAAGAGGGCACTTTAATATAATTTAGAGTGCCCTCTTTCTGTTTTCACTTAATTATTGTTACCTTTGCGCACTATTTGGAAGAAAATGAAAGATACCAAGCAACAATTTGAACATGTCATCGCTATTTGCCGTGACTTATATTCCAAGAAGCTGCACGATTACGGGCCTGCATGGCGTATTCTGCGTCCGGCTTCGGTGACTGACCAGATTTTTATCAAAGCCAACCGGATTCGTAGTATTGAAACAAAAGGTGTAACTTTGGTTGACGAGGGAATTCGTTCCGAGTTTATTGCGATTGTCAATTACGGTATTATAGGGCTTATTCAGTTGGAACTGGGGTATGCCGAGTCTGCCGACATCAGCATTGAAGAAGCGTTGGCTTTGTATGATAAATATGTCAAAGAGGCTCTGGAACTGATGCTTGCCAAGAACCACGACTATGACGAGGCATGGCGCAGTATGCGTATCAGCTCTTACACAGACTTGATTTTAATGAAAATATACCGTACCAAGCAGATCGAAAGTCTGTCTGGCAACACGTTGGTGTCCGAAGGAATCGACGCCAATTACATGGATATGATTAATTACTCTGTATTCGGATTGATTAAGATAGAATTTGAAGGTTAAGAATTTACATATCATTCAGGAGGTAATAGCGAATATCAGTCGCTTTATTTTGGCGGCTGCATTTATCTTTTCCGGATTTGTAAAGGCAGTAGATCCACTGGGATTCCAGTACAAGATACAGGACTATCTGGCTGCATTCGGAATGGCTTCCTGGTTTCCTTCATTCTTCCCGTTATTGGGAGGTATCGCATTATCTGCCATAGAGTTTTCAATCGGTATCTTTTTGTTCTTTGGTGTCCGGAGAACAGTGGCTTCCACGTTGGCGTTGATGTTGATGAGTTTTATGACACCGTTGACATTGTATCTGGCAATCTTCAATCCGGTGTCCGACTGCGGGTGTTTTGGAGATGCTTGGGTGCTGACTAATTGGGAGACATTTATCAAGAACGTACTCTTGTTGCTTGCTGCAATCGGAGCGTTCAAAGGCAGGAAGATGTTGGTCCGCTTTATCAGTCAAAAAATGGAATGGCTTGTTTCTCTGTACACGCTGTTTTTTGTGTTTACGTTGTCGTTCTATTGTCTTGACCGTTTGCCGGTATTGGACTTCCGTCCCTACAAGGTAGGAAAGAATATACTGGAAGGAATGACGATGCCGGAAGGAGCGAAACCGAGTGTATATGAAAGTGTCTTTATTTTGGAGAAGAACGGAGAAAAGAAAGAATTTACACTGGAGAATTATCCGGATAGCACATGGACATTTGTTGATACACACACTGTACTCAAAGAAAAAGGATACGAGCCGGCTATTCATGATTTCTCTATGATAGAACTGAATACGGGAGAGGACATCACGGAAGATGTACTGACTGATATGGGGTACACATTCCTGTTGGTCGCCCACCGGATTGAAGAAGCGGATGACAGTAATATAGACTTGATTAATGAAGTCTATGATTACTCGGTGGAGCATGGCTATAAGTTTTATTGCCTCACTTCTTCACCGGAGGAGCAGATAGAACTGTGGAAGGATAAGACCGGGGCGGAATACCCTTTCTGCCAAATGGATGATATTACACTGAAGACGATGATTCGCTCTAACCCGGGATTGATGCTGATTAAGAATGGGACTATTCTGAACAAATGGAGTGACGAGGATATCCCGGATGAATACGTACTGACCGACAAACTGGAGAATCTGCCGTTAGGACAACAGAAGGTCGGTAATGATGTGCATACGGTTGGCTTTGTGTTCTTGTGGTTCGTTATTCCATTACTGCTGGTGCTTGGAGTAGATGTGTTGGTCGTTCGTCGTAGGGAAAGGAGAAATACCAGAAAAGCTGCGGAAGCTAAGAAGCAAAAGAGTGAAGTGCAAAACATCGTTCCGAAGGTTGGTGAAGAACAAAAAGAAGAGGAGCCGGTTACTGATGGCAGTGATGATTGATAAATTGATACTATCTTCATCTTCCGGAAGGAGGAGAGTGGAGATACTACCGAGACTGATTGTCCGGCTTTGATATAAAGAATGGAAATGGATTTATTAACCCTTTAAATAAAAAACAAAATGAGAAAGAACATTGTTGCAGGAAACTGGAAAATGAACAAAACCCTTCAAGAGGGTATCGCTTTGGCAAAAGAACTGAACGAAGCATTGGCTAATGAAAAGCCTAACTGTGATGTAATCATCTGTACTCCGTTTATCCACCTGGCTTCTGTTACTCCGTTGGTAGACGCTGCCAAGATTGGTGTAGGCGCTGAAAACTGTGCAGATAAAGCATCTGGTGCTTATACAGGTGAAGTTTCTGCTGAGATGGTCGCTTCTACAGGTGCAAAATATGTAATCCTGGGTCACTCTGAACGCCGTGCTTACTATGGCGAAACAGTAGCTATCCTCGAAGAAAAAGTAAAATTGGCTTTGGCTAACGGTCTGACTCCGATTTTCTGTATCGGCGAAGTATTGGAAGAACGCGAAGCTAACAAGCAGAACGAAGTAGTAGCTGCTCAAATGGAATCTGTATTCTCTTTGTCTGCTGAAGACTTCTCTAAGATTATCCTGGCTTACGAACCTGTTTGGGCAATCGGTACAGGAAAAACTGCTACTCCGGAACAAGCACAGGAAATCCATGCTTTCATCCGTTCAATCGTAGCTAATAAATATGGTAAGGAAATCGCTGACAACGCTTCTATCCTTTATGGTGGTAGCTGCAAGCCTTCCAACGCTAAAGAACTGTTCTCTAACCCTGACGTAGACGGTGGTCTGATTGGTGGTGCCGCTCTTAAAGTATCTGATTTCAAGGGAATCATTGATGCTTTCAACGCGTAATTAAAACTTATTTCGGGCACGGGCGGATTATATAGTCCGTGCCTAAATACAATTATCAAATGAAGAAACTAGCTTTACTTATCTTGCTGTTTGTTTTGGCTGGCGCCAGTGCACAGGCACAGAACATTGTGAAAAGCCTCGAACGTAACGTTCCGGGACAAGGAAAGGTGACCATTCACCAAGATCCCCGCATTGAAGCGATGATTGGTATGGAACGTCCTGCAACCGGTGAACAGAAAGTCATGAAGGGTTCCGGCTTCCGGATACAGGCGTATGCCGGTAACAATACTCGTCAAGCAAAGAATGATGCTTATCGTGTGTCATCACAGGTAAAAGTGTATTTCCCGGAGCTGGCAGTGTATACGTCGTTCAATCCGCCCCGTTGGCTTTGTCGTGTGGGTGATTTCCGGAGTATAGAAGAAGCTGACGCGATGATGCGCAAAATGAAAGCTACTGGTGTGTTTAAAGAAGTTTCTATTGTAAAAGACGAGGTTAATATTCCTTTATAAATCTATCATGTTAGGAAAAGAAGAAATTGTCTCTCCAAATCTGGAGGAGTTGAAAAGTCATTATCACAGTATTATTACCTTGTTGGGCGAAGACGCCGAACGGGAAGGTTTGTTGAAAACTCCGGAACGGGTGGCTAAAGCAATGTTGAGTTTGACAAAAGGTTATCACATGGACCCTCACGAGGTGCTCCGTTCTGCTAAATTTCAGGAAGAATACAGTCAAATGGTGATTGTGAAGGACATTGATTTCTTCTCTCTTTGCGAGCATCACATGCTGCCGTTCTACGGAAAGGCACACGTGGCTTATATTCCCAACGGCTACATCACCGGGCTGAGTAAGATTGCTCGTGTAGTCGATATCTTTTCTCATCGCTTGCAAGTGCAGGAACGTATGACGTTGCAAATCAAGGAATGCATCCAGGAAACATTAAACCCGCTGGGGGTAATGGTGGTAGTGGAAGCTAAACACATGTGTATGCAAATGCGTGGTGTGGAAAAACAAAACTCAATTACTACTACTTCTGACTTCACAGGGGCTTTCAACCAGGCAAAGACGCGTGAAGAATTTATGAATCTTATCCAACACGGAACAACATTATAGGGGAAGTTGCCGTGAAATGGATAAAGTTATGCTCCGGCATCAATGAGAAAAGGTATTTGGTTTTGATAAAGGAGATGCTTCCTGTCGGAGGCTACCGCACATATGGCGACGAAAATAATTTATCGCAATACGACTCTGTCTCCCAAACGTTTTGCCATAATACTTTGTATCCCTCTCAAGTCATTATAACGTATCATTAAGGCATTACATTTTTCTTCGTCATGTGCAAGAGCCGGATCCTGCAAGGCATAAAGCATGTGTTTTAATTCTTCCGTGACAATAGCATATTTGAAATTAATCATCAACATCGGAACCAGTTCGTAGAGCCGTTCTTCATCTGTCACAATCTTCTGGGACTTGGAGTGGTATTTGCTAAGTTGATAGCGGACATTAATCAGGTCTACGCTCAATTTGCTGATGACAGGATCGGGATGTGCCAGAAAATATCGTTCCGCTACGAATCCGGCATTATGTATATGTGCGGCAGCCTCCGACAGGATTTGCCGGTGCAACGGGTTGTGGAAAGCCAGATCGTCTTCCTTTAAATCGTTGATAACATATTCAATTACGGTTACCGGAATTTCATTCCCTTCCTCATCTGTTAGGTTACACATAATCTTTTCTCCGTAACGGACCACGGCTTGTAAAATCAACCGTTCAAATTTATAGAACTCCTGTCCCTCTTTACCTTCCTGTGGGATGAAAGAAGCGTAATTGTCTTCTTGCAGGGCAGGTGGAACGTTCAGATAGTTACCGTCGCCATCTACTTCGGGAGCTAGCATGACATCTTCAGGAGGCATAGGTATGCCGTTGTCGGAAGAGGGAGATGCAGTTGCACCGCCTTGTGTCATGTTAGCCGTTCTTTCAGCGATACGGCGGTCACGTTCTGTTTGTTCAGCTCGTTTCTCCGCTTGCGTTTCCCGTCTTTTGGCTACTTCCGATACCAGTAATTTATCTTCTATGTGCAGCAGCTGCGCACATTCTTTGATATAGACGTCGCGTACAATCGCTTCCGGTATGACGGAGATGCTTTGCACCAGATTACCGATAAGCTCTGCACGTTTGATCGGGTCTTTTCCTGCATCTTCCAGTAATAAGTTGGTTTTAAAACGGATAAAGTCCGTTTCATGTTCTGCAATGAAGGCTTGAAACTCCGTGGAGTTATGTTTGCGGGCAAAAGAGTCCGGGTCGTCACCGTCGGGAAGAAGGCAGACTTTGATGTTCATTCCTTCTTCAAGGAGCATATCAATGCCGCGGATAGAAGCCTTGATACCTGCTGCGTCACCGTCGTAAAGTACGGTCATGTTGTTGGTGAAACGGTGAATCATGCGGATTTGTCCCGGTGTAAGAGCAGTTCCTGAAGAAGCGACCACATTCTCTATGCCGGACTGATGCATGGAAATGACATCCGTATATCCTTCCACAAGAAAACAACGGTCTTGTTTCACAATCGCCTGTTTGGCAAAATAAATGCCGTATAATTCGTTACTTTTATGATAGATTTCCGATTCGGGAGAGTTGACGTACTTAACTTTTACGCCTTTTGTGGCACTGGCAAGCACACGTCCACCGAAGGCAACTACTTTGCCGGAGAGAGTGTGGACAGGGAAAATGACACGTCCCCAGAAACGGTCCCGCAAACGGTGGTCGTCGGTTTCGTAGCAGAGTCCGGTTTTTACCAGATATTCTTTCTTATATCCTTTTTGTAGCGCTTCCTTGGCAAGTGCATCGTGGCTCTCGGTACAATATCCCAACTGGAATTTCTCGATGATATCATCCCGGAAACCGCGGTTGCGAAAGTAAGCCATACCGATACTGCGACCGTCTACGTGGTTCTTCAGTATATTCTGAAAATAGTCGCGGGCGAAGTTATTGACAATGAACAGACTCTCGCGCTCACTTTGCACCAGCTTCTCTTCATCGCTCAACTCTCTTTCTTTAATTTCGATATTATACTTCTTGGCAAGGTATCTCAGTGCCTCCGGATAAGACATCTGTTCGTGCGCCATGATAAAGTGCACGGCGTTGCCCCCTTGTCCGCAGGCGAAACATTTGCAGAGTCCTTTAGCGGGTGAAACATAAAAGGAAGGAGTTTTGTCACTGTGGAACGGGCACAAACCAACATAATTGACACCGCGCTTGCGCAGGGTGACAAAATCTGAAACGACATCCATAATCTGTGCCGCATCCAATATCCGGTCTATGGTAGCTTGATCTATCATTCTTTCTTTTCTCCTGTGAATCCGTTTTTGCGGATACAAAGGTACACATAAAAAAATCCCCTGCAAAGAACTTTTTTGCAGGGGACCGTTAAATCTTACCTATATCGGCCGGGGATTATTTAATCTTTTCCCGGATCTTCGTCAGATACTTTTTCATGCCTTCCGCATCTTTATTCTCAATGATTTCGAGAAGGTTCTTCAGCTCTGTCCGGATATTGGTTACTTGGCCCGGAGTGCGCGGGTTGAACAGGATTTCCTGAAGCAGGTAGTCGTCTTCGCTGAGCAGTCCTTTGGCAATGGCCATGTGTTTTTTGAAAGTAGTTCCCGGTGCTTCCTGATGTTTCATAACCGCTGCGAATACGAAAGTCGAAACGAACGGGATAGACAGGGAGTAGGCTACCGTTTCATCGTGTTCATCGAAAGTATATTCGAAGATGTTCAGTCGCAATGTCTGATACAGGTCTTTGAAGAATATCTTTCCGAGGTGGTCTCCTTCACTGATGATAATGGCATTTTCGCTGCTTAGGTTGCTAAGGCTGGCGAAAGTCGGGCCAAACATCGGGTGACTGGATACATATCGGAAGCCGCTTTCTTCGTAGAACTTCTTCAGTCCTGTTTTTACAGAGGCAATATCACTAATGATGCAGTCTTTGGGCAGTACGGGCAGCACTTTGCGAAAAGCGTCCAACGTATACTTTACTGTCACGGCATTTATGACCAGTTCGGGCTCAAATTCCTTAATCTCCTCCAATGTGGTGAAACGATACGTGTTATAGACGAAACGCAGTTGGTGCGGGTTGACGTCGAACACGGCCGTCTCATGTTGAAAGCTCAATATGTCAGTAAAGAAGGAGCCCATTTTGCCGGCTCCGAGGATTAATATTCTCATATTCTTATTTATTAAAGTTTCGCATATACTGCCTTCCGTATGGCTTTCTCTCTCAGAGGGAAGGGTACCGGTAGGGATGAGGTATATTTTTCTTTTAAAAAGGTATATTCATTATTTTTCCTACCACCTCCCCCTACGGGTACTCCTCCTTCCCGAAGGAGGAGAAGCTATGCAGAAAGCTTACGAAGCTTCAGTTTATTACCTGATTATTTATTAATAATTTCCATTTGTTGACGAACGGATTCTTCATGGATTGCTTCAAATATTTTTTTCATAAACTCTGCATCCATGCCGCATTGTTCACCTTGTGCACCGCGCTTTTCAAGAATCTCATTATAACGTCCGGCCTGGAGAACGGTGATTCCGTGTTCTTTCTTGTAAGTACCGATTTCGCGGGCGATGCGCATTCTTTTTGCTAATTCCTGAATGATGTTATCATCGCATTCATCGATTTGCTTACGAAGTTGGGACAAGCTTTCGGTAGTCTGGGTTTCGGTGCGGATAACCAGTAAATTGAGGATGTAGTCGAGTACGTCCGGGGTCACTTGTTGTGAAGCGTCGCTCCATGCGCAATCCGGGTTACAGTGACTTTCCACAATCAGACCGTCGAAGTTCAGGTCCATAGCCTGCTGGCAAAGCGGGGCTATCAATTCACGCTTTCCTCCGATATGGCTCGGGTCGCAGAAGATAGGCAGATTAGGAATGCGGCGGCGCAATTCGATAGGAATGTGCCATTGGGGGAGGTTGCGGTATATCTTTTTATCGTAGCTGCTGAAACCGCGGTGGATAGCACCCAGACGTTTCAGACCTGCATTGCTGATACGTTCCAAAGCTCCGATCCACAGCTCAAGATCCGGATTCACGGGATTCTTGACCAATACCGGGATATCAACACCTTTCAATGCATCGGCGATTTCCTGTACGGCGAAAGGGTTGGCAGTGGTACGTGCGCCTACCCAAAGAATATCGATTCCGGCTTTCAGGCATTCGTAAACGTGCTTGGCAGTAGCTACTTCAGTAGAAACATACATTCCTGTTTCCTTCTTCACTTCTTTCAACCAGGCAAGACCCTCTACACCGATTCCTTCGAAACCTCCCGGTTTGGTACGTGGTTTCCAGATTCCGGCACGGAATATTTTCTGTCCTTTGGCTGCCAGTTGTCTGGCGGTATCCATTACTTGTTCTTCAGTCTCTGCGCTACATGGGCCGGCGATGACGATTGGTCTTTTGGCTTCTATGCCCGGTAATAAAATTGATTCGAGTTCCATATTCTTATTTGTTTTTTATTCTTTTAATTCTTTCCAGTGCTTCTGCTAACTTATTGTCTTTGCAGCAGAGCGAGATACGGATATATCTTGCTCCGTTGCTGCCGAAGATAAATCCCGGTGTGATGAACACTCTCGCTTCATGCAATACTTTCTCCGTCAGTTCTTCCACATCCTTGCAGGAATCGGGTATCTTGCCCCAGAGAAACATACCGACTTGTTTCTCATCGTAGGTGCAACCGAGTGCTTTCATTATTTCACCGGCAAGGTGACGGCGGTTCCGGTAGTTCCGGTTGTTTCCGTCGTACCAGTCGGCTTCGGCTTCCAGGGCGGTTGCAGCCGCCAGTTGCATGGCGCGGAACATTCCACTGTCGATGTTGCTTTTCACTTTCAATATCCATTGTACGAATTCGGGATTTGACGCTAACATTCCGATACGCCAGCCCGGCATATTGTGGCTTTTGCTCATGGAATTGAATTCAATACAACATTCTTTAGCTCCCGGCACGCTCAGAATACTAATTGGCTTTTCGTTTAGGATAAAGCTGTACGGATTGTCGTTGACAATCACGAGATTCTTCCGGCGGGCAAAGTCAACGAGACGTTCATACAGTTCCGGAGTGGCGTTTGCGCCTGTCGGCATATTCGGGTAATTGGTCCACATCAACTTTACGCGGCCCAAATCCATATTCTCCAGAGTTTCGAAATCGGGCATCCAGCCATCTTTCTCTTTCAGGTCGTAGTTGATAACTTCCGCGCCGAGTATCTTGCTCAAAGAAGTATAAGTGGGATATCCCGGGTTCGGTACCAATACCTGTTCTCCCGGATTGACGAAAGCCAGTGTGACATGGAGGATTCCTTCCTTCGAGCCGATTAAAGGTTGTATTTCCGTGTTCGGGTTCAGGTCGACTCCATACCAGCGTTGATACCATGCTGCGAAACCTTTGCGAAGTTCGGGGATACCTACATACGGTTGGTAACCGTGTCCGTTCAGGTCGTGGGCATTATTGCACAATGTTTCGATTGTCTTTTCCGAAGGTGGCATATCAGGGCTTCCGATACCCAGACTTATCACGTCTTTTCCTTCCGCATTCATTTGTGCTACTTCTTTCAGTTTCTTAGAGAAGTAGTATTCGCTTACACTTGCCAGTCTGTCGGCGGGAGCGATCTTATACGTTTGATTTACCTTCTGCATATTCGCCTAATATTTTAAGTTCTTTGGTTAATGGAGTGATTGCTGCGATCGATTGTTTGTATCTCAGATAGTCGTTGAAAGCTACGTCCACATAAAACTGGTATTCCCATTCCCGTCCGATAATCGGCAACGACTGTATCTTAGTGAGGTTGATGTTGTAAAACGACAGGATAGACAACACTTGTGACAAGCTGCCTTCCGAGTGCGGCAGTGTGAATACCATGTTCGCCTTATTGATCGTGTTTGTGCGGTGCTGGCGGAGTTCGTCCACTTGCCACGGGTCGGCAACGACTAGAAAACGGGTAAAGTTATGCTTATTTGTTTCGATACCTTCTTGAAGGACTTTCATTCCATAACGTTCGGCGGCTATCTTGGAGCAGATAGCGGCGTGTCCTTTCAGATTTCCGTTCTTGATAGCCTCTGCGCTGCGTGCCGTATCTTCACCTTCCACTACTTTTAGTTGTGGGTGCTGGTTCAGGAAATCACGGCACTGCATCAGGGCGATAGGGTGGGAGTTGACTTCCGTCAGGTCTTCCCAACTTTCATCGGGCAGGCAGACGAAGCTGTGCGAGATGCGCAGTTTGTATTCACCGATAATTTGTGTACCGCTTTGTCTCAACAACTCGTTGTTGTGCAGCAAGCTGCCTGCAATCGTATTCTCTATGGCTAGCATTCCGATAACCTGACTGTCTTTACGTATCGAGGTAAACACGTCTTCGAAACTGGCACAACAGATTAACTCTATTTCTTCTCCCTCGAAGTACTTGTGTGCGGCGATATCGTGATATGAGCCGAGTGTTCCTTGAATTGCTATTTTTTTCATTGTTATAAATGTATTATATAAAAAAATCCCGCGTCCATATTGGAGCGGGATTCATATGATTGATTTCTCTTATTCAGTCCTTAAGCATCATGTCACTTGATACATACAAACTCCCGCTCTACTTTCTGGCTAAAGTAAAAGTAAAAAAAGAAGTAATATGCATAAGTAAATGATCTCATACGAGTCTTTGTTTTTTTGCTTTGGTTTCTAATTCTGGGGCAAAAGTAATACTTTTCTGCTAAACGCAAACAAAAAGCGATACTTTTTTTGTTTTCTCTGCAAAAAAGAATGAAAAAGACATGGGATACCCTCTGTCGGAACGGGTTGAATGACTTCCGCCAATCAGAAGATTCCCGGCAATGCTTCCTGTTTTGGGCCGAGGTTCTTGAATTCTCCGTTCAGGCTGGCCTCATCTTTCGGATTCAGTTCCAATGACCTCTTCATATCTTCTACAGAACCGTCTTTATCTCCATTCAGCAGTTTGGCGCGGCCGCGTTCTTTGTATGCTTCTGCAAAGTTGGGGTTCAGTTCGATTGCTTCGTCGAACAGACTGATAGCTTCTGTCAACTTCTTCTGGTTGATGAAAAGTTGTCCCAGGTAGAGATATGCCTGTTCGTTGAAAGGATTCACTTCTGTTACAAGTTGGTAGTCGGCTTCTGCTTCTTCTTCCTGTCCGTTGGCTTCTTTCACTTTGCCGCGCAGGAGGATAGCGGTTTCTTCTTCCGGGTTCTGTGCCAGTACGGCGTCAATGTCTTCCATTGTTTCTTTATATTGCTTCATTTTCAGCAATGCTTCCGCACGCATCAGGCGGGCTTCGATGAAATCATCTTTCAAGGCAATCGCTTTTGTCAGGTGGGCAATCGTCATTAGGTCGTCGTCCTGTCCTTTACGGGCTTTGCCTAACAGATAGTGTGCCACTGCATTTCCCTCCTCGATAGCGATCGCTTTGCTGGCAGCTTCTTCCATTGCTTTGTAGTCCTCCTGTATGAAGCACACATTGGCCAATGTCAGGAATGTGTTTGTCACATGAGGTTCCATGATTGCCATTTTTTCCAGCAGTTCGCGGGCCTTTTCGGTTTCGCCCGTCTGGATATAAAGCTGGCTGAGATAACCCATTGTCTCGAAATCTTCTTCGATAGCAAGGGCCTCTGTGAAACATTTTACTGCGTAATCCGGACGTCCCATACGTTGTGCACGCAGACCGTCATATTTGAAGATCTCGAATCTTTTCCGGTCGTTTTTCTGTTTTTCACTTTCCGGTGTTTCTGACTTTCCGGAGAAGAAAGATTTAAAAAAGTTCGGCATGATGATATGTTGTTTTTGAGTTTATCTGCAAATGTAATAACTTATTTTGATATATGTAACATTCCGTCCTGCATCTTCAGCTCACCTTCTTCCAATAAATATTGGATTACCCGGCTGATATCTTCTCTTTCTGCTTCAATGGCATTCGCTATTCCGGCAGGGGGCAAACTTTTCCGGGCAAGCAGTTCCAGGATTTGTTTTCTCATTTCTCTGAAAGAGTCTTCGGGCAGGCAGTCCGTTTCGTGACGATTCAGACAGACGTCGCATTGCTTGCAGTTATGCTCATTTTTTTCTCCGAAATAACGAAGCAACATCCGGCTCCGGCAAACGCTTTCGGAAGTGACATATTCTTCCATGGCTTTGATACGTGCTTCGTACCGGGCTTTGCGCTCTTCGTAGACAGAAGCCGGAATGTGCAGGTAACGTAGTTCCAGCCGCTCGCGCGTGTATATTATATAAGGTGTCTTTTTGTGCGGGATATAATCTACGATACGGCGTTTGGTCAGTGTCACCAATATATTATAAATTTGCTGGCGTGTCAATCCGGTGCGGATAGCCAGTGTGTCTTCGCTGATATAAGCATAATCGGTAAATACTCCCGTGTAGGAACGGAGAATGGTCTGTATCAGAGTTTCCGCTTCCGTACCCATTTCCCGTAGTTTATACAGCTCGTCCCGCCGGATTGTAAAAAGAATGCGGGAAGCATTGTCCTGTTCGTCCGTATACTCCAGATAGCCGGCTTGCGTCAGTATTTTCAACGCACTGTCCACCGGCACGGGGAAGTATTTGAACTTCCTGCAAAATTCTTCCAGGTTGAACTCACGGATACATTGGAATCCGTCACCCATGGCCATTTGGTAGTAATATTGCAGATGTTCGTATACCTGGAGGATATATTCTTTTTCGGGGAAAGTGTCCGCCACCCGTTTGTGCAATGTCATTTTGTCGGATTTGGCATACAGGATAACGGCATAGGCTTTCAGCCCGTCCCTTCCTGCCCGTCCGGCTTCTTGAAAGTACGCTTCGGGAGAGTCGGGAAGGTCGATATGCAGTACGATACGGACATCAGGCTTGTCGATGCCCATGCCGAAAGCGTTGGTGGCTACCATGACGCGGATTTCTCCGTTCTGCCAGCGTTTCTGCCGGAGGTCTTTTACGGCATTGTCCAGTCCGGCATGATAGAAGTCGGCGGTAATGCCTTCCTGCATTAATAATTCGGTGATTTCTTTGGTGCGTCTCCTGTTGCGGACATAGATAATTGCGCTGCCGTCTATCCTTTTCAGGATATGTAGCAGTTCTCCCGTCTTATTGTCCGTTTTGCGGACGATATATGCCAGATTCTTCCGTTCGAAACTCATACGGAAAACATTCTCTTCGCGAAAGTTCAGCCGTGACTGAATATCTTTTACGACTTCCGGAGTAGCCGTTGCCGTTAGTGCCAGCACCGGAACACCCGGCAGCAGTTCCCGTATTTCTGCTATCTTCAGGTAAGCCGGACGGAAATCATACCCCCATTGTGAGATACAGTGGCTTTCGTCTACCGTAATCATGGAGACCTTCATTGAACGAAGTTTGATACGGAATATTTCCGTATCCAGCCGTTCCGGAGAGATATAAAGGAACTTATAGTCGCCGAAGATACAGTTTTCCAGCGCAGTGACAATCTCCTGACGTGTCATGCCAGAATATATGGCGAGCGCTTTGATTCCGCGTTTGCGCAGATTCTGCACCTGGTCTTTCATCAGGGCGATGAGGGGGGTAATGACAATACAAAGTCCACTCTGGGCGAGAGCGGGCACCTGGAATGTGATAGATTTGCCACCTCCGGTCGGCATTAGCCCCAGCGTGTCCTTACCTTCGCCTATACTGGTGATGATCTCCTCCTGCAAGTCGCGGAAGGAGTCATATCCCCAATATTGTTTTAATATCTCCTGATACTTATTCAATCGGCTTTATATCTTCGATTTGAAGTTGGACTTCGCCACGCTTGTGCGTGTTTTCTTCAATGGTGTAACAAATGTCGAAGGAGCGCTTTGTCTTGATATAGCGCACGTGCGAACTTTGTCCGAATGCGATACCGTTCATTACATTGTTCGACTTGTTGTCAACCAGTTCCAATTTGATATGTTCCTGGTCGCGTCCCACCACTTTGCTTGTACCGTAGTCATATACATGATGCGTACAGAAAATCGGCTTCATATTGTCCGGGCCGAAAGGATTGAACTTCTTCAGGTCACTGAAGAACCTGGGCGTAATATCCCTGAAATCAATTTCAGCATCGATGTCGATTACCGCACTGGTCTGTTCGGGCAGGATATGCTGCGAAACGAAGTCCTCGAACCGCTTGGTGAAAGCCTCCACATTCTCTACTTTCATGGATAATCCGGCAGCGTATGTATGCCCTCCGAAGTTCTCAAGCAAGTCGCGGCAATGTTCGATCGCCTTATAAACATCAAAACCGGAAACGGAGCGTGCCGAACCGGTTGCCATGTCATCTGTCCGTGTCAGTACGACGGCGGGACGATAATAAACTTCTGTCAGGCGGGAAGCTACGATACCGATCACCCCTTTGTGCCATTCTTCATTGTAGAGAACGATAGAACGCCGTTCGGCCAATCCTTCCAGATTGGCGACAATGTTGTTGGCTTCTTCTGTCATGCTCTTGTCGAGGTCCTTGCGGGTTTCGTTGTACTGGTTGATTTGTCCTGCTTTCTCCAGTGCAACCGAGAAATCTTTCTCCGTGAGCAGGTCGACCGCTTCTTTTCCATTCTGGATACGTCCCGAAGCATTGATGCGCGGTCCGATTTTGAACACGATATCGCTGACAGTGATTTCCCGTTCGGAGAGTCCGCAGACGTCAATAATTGCTTTCATTCCCACACTCGGGTTACTGTTCAGCTGTTTCAGTCCGTGAAAAGCAAGAATACGGTTCTCGCCCATAATCGGCACGATGTCCGAAGCGATACTTACCGCTACCAGATCGAGCAGAGGAATCAAGTGATGAAACTCGATACCGTTGCTGATAGCAAATGCCTGCATGAACTTGAAACCGACACCGCAACCCGAAAGGTGTGTGTACGGATACGTATTGTCCGGACGTTTGGCGTTTAGGATGGCTACGGCAGGAGGAAGGATGTCGTCCGGCACGTGGTGGTCGCAGATGATAAAATCAATACCTTTCTCTTTGGCATACGTTATTTCCTCCACTGCTTTGATGCCGCAATCGAGTACAATAATCAATCCTACACCGGTTTCAGCGGCATAGTCCACTCCTTTTTTAGAAATGCCATACCCTTCGTTATAGCGGTCGGGTATGTAATAATCCAAGTTCGAATAGAACTGTTGGATAAACTTGTAGACCAGTGCTACGGCGGTAGTTCCGTCTACATCATAATCTCCATAAATCAGAATACGCTCTTTCTTTCCCATAGCCTTATTCAGACGTTCTACTGCAATATCCATGTCGTTCATTAGGAACGGATCGTGCAGGTCGGGCAATTGCGGGCGGAAAAACTTCTTGGCGTCAACCGCCTTCGTTATTCCCCGCTGTACCAAAAGTTGTCCAAGTATCGGGCTAATCCCTAATTCCTGGGCCAATGTCTGGCTTGTCTCTGCCTGTTCGGGTGTAATGGGTTGATAATTCCATTTGTGATTCATTTTATATATTGTTTTTTCTTTTTCTGCTCTCAGGGGTCAGAAAGGCACTTCTTCCCAACAAGGGGTAAAAGTACGAAAAAAACCGGAGGTGAGTGTAGATATGACGAAAATATTTCAAAGGGGATAGAAAATCGGAAGTTTGCTAATGGTGGCATTAAGTGTTTACGGTGGCTTTTTAATAGATGACTTCTTTGGCATTAAGATCAAAGTTCTCCGGAATTAAAACTAAACTTCTCTTGGATAAGGATTGAACTTTTTTCGGATAGGAATCAATCTATAAACGCAAGTTCTGTTTTTATAAACGAAGCCTTCATTTATAAAAACGAAGCTTTCATTTTTATAATCAAAGCTTGCGTTTATAGATTGATGTTAGGCAACGATAACTTTGTCACTGGATGGGCGGAAGTTTGTAATAAACAGACAGCAACTTTGCTATACTCTTATGATAAATAAAGATTCTGATCCTGTTGGAGTGCGGCTATATATATGACTTATATCAAACCAGCTCTTTCCAATATGATAAGGTTGGAAAGAGCTGGTTTGATATTGAGAGGTATATGTTTTTATTTCTTCTTTCTTAAATCCCTGCCTTCATACTTGCAGATCGCTTCTATCCATTCCTCCGTCAGAGGCATGGACTCATGTCTCTCCAGGTCGAAAGTTACCATGATTGATTTGCAGATACATTTTATCTCGTTCGTCTTTGTGTCGATCACCCGTTGGAGCAGATGAAAGCTTTTCGTTCCTACTTCGGAAACGGCAGTCTGTACGGCGATATGGTCTGATGCGAAGATCTGTTTGACGAAATCTGCTTCGATATGGACAACGACAATGCCGGTCTTCTCCCAGTCGACTCCGGGACATACGGAAGCGAAGTATTCAGTCTTGCCCAAATCGTAAAAAGAAAAATAAACAGTGTTGTTGACGTGACCGAATTTATCTACGTCATTGAAGCGCAACTGAATAGGTAGCGTGTGGTGAAATACGATTTCTTCCATTGTTTTCACTTAATCTTTTTGAATTCGACGCAAAAGTAGTACTTTTGCGTGTTATTCTCAACTGAAATTACTCAAGAAATGATAGAAGATATTAAAAAAGCCTGTCAGGTGATGAATGAAGGAGGTGTCATCCTTTATCCTACCGATACCGTTTGGGGCATAGGCTGCGACGCGACTAACGAAGAAGCTGTACGTCGGGTATATGAGATTAAGAAACGTGCCGATAGCAAAGCTATGCTGGTGCTGGTTGATTCGTCTGTCAAGGTGGATTTTTATGTACAGGATGTTCCTGATGTGGCATGGGATTTGATAGAAGTTGCTGATAAACCATTGACGATTATCTATTCCGGTGCACGCAATTTGGCTCCGAACCTGCTTGCGGAAGACGGAAGCGTGGGAATCCGTGTGACGAATGAAGCGTTTTCCAAACGTCTTTGCCAGCAGTTCCGCAAGGCAATCGTGTCTACATCAGCCAATGTAAGCGGCCAGTCGGGAGCTGCCAACTTTAGTGAAATCAGTGACGAGATCAAATCGGCAGTAGACTATATCGTCGGCTATCGTCAGGACGATATGAGCAGACCGAACCCCTCAAGTATTATAAAACTGGACAAAGGTGGAGTGATTAAGATAATTCGCGAATAAATGAAAGAGGAAAAACTTAGTTTATTGCAGCGTTGCATCAAGTGGCGGGAAAATAATATCAAGGAGAAACAGTTTATCCTGATATTGAGTTTTCTGGTGGGGATTTTCACTGCGTTTGCCGCTTTACTATTGAAGTTCTTCATTCACCAGATACAGAACTTCTTAACAGATAATTTCAATGCGACGGAAGCCAACTATTTGTATCTGGTGTATCCGGTAGTCGGAATTTTTCTTGCAGGCTGGTTTGTGCGTAACATTGTGAAGGATGACATCAGCCATGGGGTCACCAAGATTCTGTATGCTATCTCCCGTAGGCAGGGACGCATCAAGCGGCATAACATTTGGTCGTCTACCATTGCCAGTGCCATTACGATCGGATTCGGCGGATCGGTAGGGGCGGAGGCGCCGATTGTGCTGACGGGGTCGGCGATCGGTTCCAATTTGGGTAGTGTGTTCAAAATGGAGCACCGGACGTTGATGTTGCTGGTAGGATGTGGCGCGGCAGGTGCGATTGCCGGAATCTTTAAGGCTCCGATCGCCGGACTGGTGTTTACGCTGGAAGTCCTGATGATAGATCTGACTATGTCTTCTTTACTCCCGTTGCTGATTTCTGCAGTGACGGCGGCAACCGTTTCGTATATCACTACCGGCACGGAAGCCATGTTCAAGTTTCATCTCGACCAGGCATTCGAACTGGAACGTATTCCTTTCGTTATCCTGTTGGGGATTTTCTGCGGTCTGATTTCGCTGTACTTCACACGTGCTATGAACTCGGTAGAAGGAGTTTTCGGTAAGCTCAACAATCCTTATAAGAAACTGGCTTTCGGCGGTGTTATGCTGAGTGTGCTGATTTTCCTTTTTCCACCTCTCTATGGTGAAGGTTACGATACAATCAACCTGTTGCTGAACGGAACGTCTGCGGCGGAGTGGGATACGGTGATGAACAACTCCATGTTCTACGGCTACGGCAATCTGTTATTGGTCTATTTGATGTTGATTATCTTATTGAAGGTATTTGCTTCCAGTGCGACGAACGGTGGTGGTGGATGTGGTGGTATATTTGCTCCTTCACTTTATCTGGGATGTATTGCCGGATTTGTATTCTCGCATTTCAGCAATGATCTTGCTTTTTCAGCTTATCTGCCCGAAAAGAATTTCGCTTTAATGGGAATGGCGGGAGTGATGAGCGGAGTGATGCACGCTCCGTTGACGGGTGTCTTCCTGATTGCTGAACTGACCGGAGGATACGACTTGTTCCTTCCGTTGATGATTGTGTCTGTCAGTTCTTATCTTACGATTATAGCATTTGAGCCTCATAGTATCTATTCGATGCGTCTGGCAAAGAAAGGACAACTGCTTACTCATCATAAGGATAAAGCGGTATTGACATTGATGAAAATGGAGAATGTCGTGGAGAAGGATTTCGTAGTGGTTCATCCTGAAATGGATTTAGGCGAACTGGTGAAGGCTATCGCCGCTTCCCACCGGAATGTGTTTCCCGTGACGGATAAGAAGACTGGCGAACTGTTGGGAGTTGTACTGCTCGACGATATCCGGAACATCATGTTCCGTCAGGAACTTTATCATCGTTTTACTGTTAATAAATTAATGACATCCGCCCCGGCCAAGATATTCGATTCGGACGGAATGGAACAGGTGATGCAGACTTTCGATGATACCAAAGCCTGGAATCTTCCCGTGGTGGATGAGGAAGGACGTTATCAGGGATTTGTCTCTAAATCGAAGATATTTAACTCATACCGGCAGGTATTAGTACATTTTTCAGAAGACTAACCACCCGCCGTCCGACAAGGTACCGGGGCCTGGGTTCTATGTAGATAAAAGTGATTAGATTATGAAGAAAGAAGATTTAAGAATAGTATATATGGGTACTCCCGATTTTGCGGTGGAGGCCTTGCGTCAGTTGGTAGAAGGCGGATATAACGTTGTGGGCGTGATAACGATGCCCGATAAGCCGGCCGGACGCGGACATAAGATTCAATATTCTCCCGTTAAACAATATGCGCTCGAACAGAATTTGCCGTTACTCCAACCGGAGAAGTTGAAAGATGAGGCGTTTGTACAGGCGTTGCGTGAATGGAAAGCGGATTTGCAGATTGTGGTTGCTTTCCGTATGTTACCGGAAGTGGTGTGGAGTATGCCGCGGTTGGGAACTTTCAATCTCCATGCTTCTTTGCTTCCTCAATACCGGGGGGCCGCTCCTATCAATTGGGCGGTAATTAATGGAGATACGGAAACGGGTATCACTACTTTCTTCCTGAAGCATGAGATAGATACGGGAGAAGTCATTCAGCAGGTACGTGTACCTATTGCCGATACGGATAATGTAGAGATTGTGCATGATAAACTGATGATGTTGGGCGGAAAGCTGGTCGTTGAGACGGTGGACGCCATTCTGAACGGTGTGGTAAAACCGGTTCCGCAGGAAGAAATGGCGATTGTCGGTGAGCTTCGTCCTGCTCCGAAGATATTCAAAGAGACTTGCCGGATCGACTGGAATCAACCGGTGAAGAAAGTCTATGATTTTATTCGCGGACTCTCTCCTTATCCGGCTGCCTGGAGTGAATTGGTCAGTCCTGAAGGAGAAGTGGTGGTCGTGAAGATTTTCGAAAGCGAAAAAGTTAGTGAAGCGCATCAATTGTCTGCCGGAACGATTGTGACGGATGGGAAGAAATATATAAAGGTGGCTGTGCCCGATGGGTTCGTGTCTGTCCTTTCTTTGCAACTTCCCGGCAAGAAACGTCTGAAAACGGATGAATTGCTTCGTGGATTCCGTCTGACGAACGAATATAAAATGAACTGACCTGATAATAGATAACATGAACCGTCTCGAGTTTGAGACAAACCGAATCTAAAATAAAAGAATTATGAAACCAATTATCGCTCCTTCCATTCTTTCCGCTGATTTCGGATATTTGGCGAAAGATATTGAAATGGTAAACCGCAGTGAGGCGGAATGGGTACATATTGATATTATGGACGGGGTATTTGTCCCTAACATCTCATTCGGCTTTCCGGTACTGAAATATGTGGCAAAGCTGAGTAAGAAACCGTTGGATGTGCATCTGATGATTGTTAATCCGGAGAAGTTTATCCCGGAAGTAAAAGCATTGGGAGCGCATACGATGAATGTGCATTATGAGGCTTGCCCTCATTTGCATCGGGTGGTACAACAGATTAGAGAGGCAGGGATGCAACCTGCCGTGACGATTAATCCGGCAACTCCCGTAGCTTTGTTGCAGGACATTATCCGAGATGTATATATGGTGCTTGTCATGAGCGTGAATCCCGGATTTGGTGGGCAGAAGTTCATTGAACATTCCGTAGAAAAAGTCCGTGAACTACGTGCTTTGATTGAACAGACTGGCTCAAAGGCTTTGATTGAAGTGGACGGTGGTGTGAATCTGGAAACGGGTGCACGTCTCGTTGAGGCGGGTGCAGATGCTTTGGTAGCTGGTAATGCAGTCTTTGGAGCACCGGATCCGGAAGCAATGATTCACCGGTTACACGAGTTGTAGAGAATTGTGGTATCATATCTCCATAGATATCCTTATATACGCCTGGTTATCCCTTGGATAGCAGGCGTTTTTTGTGGTGATCGTTTCTTCAACGGTTCGCTGGAGCTCTTTTGGGGAATCCTTGCCTTTTGTTTTTTAGCCGGTCTCTCTATAGGTTGTTATTTCCTTGGACGCTATTCTCTGCGTTGGTGCTTCGGAATTGCGATTCTTGCTCTTTGTTTTACAGGTGGCTGGGTGGGAATAACCTGGCAGCTACAACATGCAACGGGATATACTTTCCCGAAAGAGGAAACGGTTTATCGGGGGTGGGTGACGGATACTCCCGAAACTAAGGAACATACTTTTCTTTGCCGGGTATTGTTGAAAGAACAGCGTGATTCGACAGCTATTCATTCGATAGATGATTGTAAGGCTATTCTATATCTGCAACGGGATTCGGCGGCTGCCGGATTAAAGCGGGGAGATGAATTATGGGTGTCTGCTCGTATTTCTCCGCCTGTAAATGGACAGAATTTCGATGAGTTCGACTATGCCCGTTATCTGATGCGGAAGGGAATCAGTGGAACAGGATATGTCGTGTCCGGAAAATGGATGCTGGTATCTTCAGAAATGTTATCTTCCGGTAATGGAAATATTGCTCGGAAGAGCACTCTTCTGGAGGTAGCCGGTTCTTGTCGCGACAGAATACTTTCTCTTTATCGCCAACTTGGTTTTGAAGGTGACGGACTGGCTGTACTTTCTGCTTTGACTGTAGGTGATAAAACCGAACTAAGTGACTCTGTTCGTGAAAGTTATTCGGTAGCTGGTGCCAGTCATGTGCTTGCATTGTCCGGGTTGCATATCGGGCTGTTGTATGCCTTGCTCTTTTTTATATTGAGTCCTGTTGCGAAGAGAGGGAACGCAGGCAGATGTTTGCGGGCTGTATTTCTTCTTATCCTTCTTTGGGCTTTCGCTTTTTTTACCGGACTTTCACCATCGGTAGTCCGTTCGGCTTGTATGTTTTCGATCTGGGCAGTGGCGGATATTTTTAATCGTCAGGCTTTATCTTTGAATACGTTGGCGGCGACTGCATGGGTTATGTTACTTTGTAATCCGGTATGGCTGTTTGATGTCGGTTTTCAACTATCCTTCTTGGCTGTTGCTTCTATTCTACTGACATATAAACCCATTTATCGGTTACTTCCGGTAAAGAGTAGGATCGGGAGATATTTCTGGGGACTAATGAGCGTATCTATTGCGGCACAGCTAGGCACTGCTCCTCTTGTTATGTTTTATTTCTCCCGTTTTTCAACTCATTTTCTGTTTACTAATTTAGTAGTCATTCCTCTGGTTACCATCATTTTGTATTCTGCCGTTGTTATGCTTCTCCTGACTCCGCTACACTGGATACAAAATTTTATAGCAGAGGGCGTCAAGTTTCTTCTGGATGCACTTAATACTTTCATTCATTGGGTAGAACAGCTTCCTTATGCTTCTATTGACGGAATATGGCTATATCAGTTGGAAGTACTCGGCCTTTACCTCTCCGGCGGTCTGGTGTTTTACTATTTCGCAAACCGGGGATTAAAGAATCTTCTGATCTGTCTCTTTTCAATATTATTGTTAGGTGTCTATCATGTGTCTATGTCCTGGGTGGACCGTCCTCTGGATAGTATTGTTTTCTATAATGTTCGCGGTTGTCCGGCAGTTCATTGTATAGACAATAATGGGAATTCACGGATAGTTTATGGAGATAGTCTTTCTGATAAAAGGCAGTTGTATCGTGTTGCAACAAATTATTGGAATCATCACCAATTATTGTCGCCGTTAGAGGTGACAGCCGATTATCAAGATACCGCGCTCTGCTGCCGGGAGCAAATACTGTCTTACCATGGACGACGCATTTGTATGGTGACCGATCATCGCTGGCGGAACAAATCTGCCGCTACTCCGTTATATATTGATTATCTTTACTTATGCAAAGGCTATAACGGTCATTTGAAAGAACTCAGGTTGCTCTTTGCTCCGGAGTGCATTATATTAGATGCATCCCTTTCGGAACATCGCAAGCAACTCTTTGAAGAGGAATGTAAACAGTCCGGTTTGCGTTTTATCTCTTTATCCGAAAAAGGTTCTGTGCGGTTTTTGCTCTAAGTACAAAGATTTATCGTACATTTGCATCTTGATAAAGTATTATAGTATGTTGACGAAAGTAATTGAACAAGCCAAAATAGATCATTTTACCAAATGGTTTGAACGGGCTGACAAAATAGTAATTGTATCTCATGTATCTCCTGATGGTGATGCTATCGGTTCTTCACTAGGATTATACCATTTTTTTGATTCACAGGAAAAGACAGTAAACGTAATCGTTCCCAATGCTTTCCCCGATTTCCTTCGGTGGATGCCGGGCAGCAAAGACATTCTCTTGTACGACCGTTACAAAGAATTTGCGGATAAGTTGATAGCCGAAGCAGACGTAATCTGCTGTCTGGATTTCAATGCATTGAAACGTATTGATGATATGGCGGATGCGATAGCAGCTTCTCCCGCACGTAAAATAATGATCGATCATCATCTTTACCCGGAAGAATTCTGTAAGATTACGATGTCTTACCCGAAGATTTCTTCTACTTCCGAATTGATCTTTCGGTTGATCTGCCGTATGGGCTATTTTAGCGACATCTCTAAAGAAGGAGCCGAATGTATCTACACAGGTATGATGACGGATACAGGCGGATTCACCTACAACTCCAACAATCGGGAAATCTATTTTATCATCAGCGAACTTCTTTCCAAAGGGATTGATAAGGATGATATCTATCGTAAAGTATATAATACGTACTCGGAAAGCCGTTTGCGTCTAATGGGATATGTGTTGTCTAATATGACTGTTTATTCGGACTACAATGCAGCCTTAATCACATTGACAAAAGCCGAACAGAGTAAGTTTAATTATATAAAAGGTGATAGCGAAGGGTTTGTGAATATCCCTCTTACTATTAAAAACGTTTGTTTCTCCTGCTTCCTGCGTGAGGATACGGAGAAACCGATGATTAAAATTTCCCTTCGTTCGGTAGGGAACTTTCCATGCAATCAGTTGGCTGCCGAATTTTTCCACGGAGGCGGACATCTCAATGCCTCGGGCGGTGAGTTTTTCGGAACAATGGAGGAGGCCAAAGCTGTCTTTGAGAAAGCACTGGAGAAATATAAACCTTTACTCACAGCAAAAAGCTGAGTGCGGAAGGTTAAAAGTGAATATTGAAAGGTTAAAAGATACGAACTTTCAACATTCCTCTTTCAACTTTTAATGATTTTGAGATACATTTGTGCGGAATATAGCTAATTAACAGATAATGAAGAAACTTATATTTTTATTTCTCTCTGTGATAGCAGCCGGAAGTCTGTTCCAGGCATGCGACAATTCTAAGACTTATGCAGAAATGCTGGAGGATGAAAAGAATGCGGTGAATAAGTTCATCAAAGATAGTGCAATTAATGTGATCTCCTTAGAGGAGTTCGAACGGGATACAATTACCGATCTGTCAAGAAATGAATATGTTGCTTTCTCAAATGGCGTCTATATGCAGATTGTAGATCGTGGAAATGAGGATGATCCGGAAGATACTTTTGCTAATAATAATGTGATTTGTGCCCGCTATCTAGAAAAGAATATAGCGAGTAATGAGTTGACTTGTTTCAATGTTGTCCTTCCTGAATATATTAATGCTTCTGATTATTATAGATCTCCCCTTACATTCCGTTATGTCAACGAAAATTCATCAGCTTATGGAATTGTTTTAAGCACTCCTCTTGATTATGATTATTTGTGGACAGCAAATTCGTACGGAACAGCTATTCCCGGTGGATGGCTGTTGGCATTGCCATACTTGCGGGATAATGCTCATGTACGTTTGATTATTCCTTCAAAAATGGGGCATAGTATTTCGCAACAGAATGTGATTCCATATTATTATGATATCTGGAAGTTTGAAAAAGCAAAAAGTTAAAGCACTAACATTAAATAAATCTATTAGTTAAAACCTATGACTCTAATCAAATCTATCTCTGGAATCCGCGGAACAATCGGCGGAGGAGCGGGCGAAGGATTGAATCCGCTCGACATCGTAAAATTCACTTCGGCTTATGCTACTTTAATACGTAAGACTTGCAAAGTAAAAAGCAATAAGATTGTTGTGGGACGTGATGCCCGCATCTCCGGTGAAATGGTAAAGAACGTAGTAGTCGGTACCCTAATGGGAATGGGCTGGGATGTTGTAGACATCGATCTGGCTTCTACTCCGACTACCGAATTGGCTGTAACAATGGAAGGCGCGTGTGGAGGTATTATCCTGACAGCCTCTCACAATCCGAAACAGTGGAACGCACTGAAATTACTGAATGAACATGGTGAATTTCTGAATGCAGCCGAAGGTAACGAAGTTCTTCGTATTGCTGAAGCTGAGGAATTTGACTATGCAGATGTAGATCATCTGGGTTCTTATCGTAAAGACCTGACCTATAATCAGAAGCATATTGATAGCGTGCTGGCTCTTGACTTAGTGGATGTAGAAGCCATTAAGAAAGCCGGTTTCCGTGTAGCTATCGACTGTGTGAATTCGGTAGGCGGTATTATTCTTCCTGAATTGCTTGAGCGTCTGGGCGTGAAACATGTAGAAAAACTCTACTGCGAGCCTACCGGAAACTTCCAGCACAACCCGGAACCACTTGAAAAGAACTTGGGTGACATCATGAACCTGATGAAAGGTGGAAAAGCTGATGTAGCTTTTGTAGTAGACCCGGACGTTGACCGTTTGGCTATGATTTGCGAGGACGGTGTAATGTATGGTGAGGAATATACATTGGTTACTGTTGCCGATTATGTACTGAAACATACTCCGGGTAACACTGTTTCTAACTTGAGTTCTACCCGTGCTTTGCGTGATGTGACTCGTAAGTATGGTATGGAATATAATGCTTCTGCCGTAGGCGAAGTAAACGTAGTAACAAAGATGAAGGCAACCAATGCTGTTATCGGTGGTGAAGGAAACGGTGGAGTAATCTATCCGGCCAGCCACTACGGTCGTGATGCATTGGTTGGTATCGCATTGTTCCTTAGCCATTTGGCTCATGAAGGAAAGAAAGTCAGCGAACTCCGTGCTACTTATCCTCCTTACTTCATTGCCAAGAACCGTGTCGACCTGACTCCGGAAATTGATGTAGACGCTATCCTTGCTAAGGTAAAGGAAATCTATAAGAATGAGGAAATCAACGATATCGACGGTGTGAAGATTGACTTTGCAGACAAATGGGTACATTTGCGTAAAAGTAATACGGAACCGATTATTCGCGTATATAGCGAAGCTTCTACAATGGAAGCTGCAGAAGAAATCGGTCAGAAGATTATGGACGTAATTAATGAGTTAGCGAAGAAATAACGCTTCATTGATATTGGATAAATAAAAAAGGAGGAACTTAATCAGTTCTTCCTTTTTTTATTCGAAGTAAATTATTGTAAGAGCGGGGATCTCCGCCCTCCTTATAGTTCCTTAGAATCGGCAGCGAAGATCTATCCCAAATTGCATCGGACGTCCTTGTTGCATGAACCCTTTGTTCATCGTTTCAAAGTAGAAGGCTGCATAATCTTTATTCAAGAAGTTACGTGCCCAAAAACTAATCATTGCATCACCTATTTCTAAGTTTGTGCGCCAGTTGAGAGTACCGTAGAAGGATTGGCTGACGTTATTTTGCTCAGTCCAATAGATTCGTCCGGCAGCGTTATAGTTTGCTTGGAACACTACGCGGTCAAAGATAGAACGGGGATTGCAAGTAATAGCGTATTCTCCGCCGATATTTAATGTATGCTTGGGGACGAAGGGTACATACTTGCCGTTATATGACTTATCCGTAAGATTACCCTCACTGTCTTTTTGCTTTGTTACATAATCTGTAAAGGTGGCATACGTATATCCGTAGCTTGCATTTAGACTCAACTCATTTGTCAGGCTGGTACGTAGGGCAGCTTCGACACCATAACTTCTGCTTTTTCCTGCATTGATTGTGACACGTCCCAAACCACTTTCTGCCATTTGAGAAATTTGTTGGTCGCGTGTATCCATGTAGAAGGCGGCAAGGTCAGCCCAAAGTTTACCTTCCCACAAAGTCAGGTGAGAACCTATTTCATAGTTCCAGGAATATTCGGGCTTGTATTGAGTCGTTGCTTTCACCTCCGGCAGTTCATCTTTCATTCCTAATATTCTCTCCGCCATTAAAGAAAAGTTCGGGTCGGCAGCTAATGCATCCAACATTGAATTTTTTAAAGCTCCTTGTGCTAAATCAGAAAACATCTGAATATTGTAGCCTCCCGAACGATATCCCTTGGATACAGTTGCATAAATACTGTTTCCTTTTTCCCATTCATACTGGAGAGCGAATTTAGGAAGTAATTGTACGTAGTCGGTGGATTCCTTGCCAATGAATGAGCTTATAGCTTCCAAACCTTTACTGGTAATATTCATAGGTCCCATTGCTAAAGAGAAGTCAAAGTTTAGAGGGTTGCTGATAGAATTATACTCCATCTTAATCTTCTCGTAGTCTAAACGTAGACCGATTGTGGCAGATAGTCCTTTGATAAACAGATTATTGAATGTTGACTGATGAAAAACAGCTCCATTTAATATCGGAGTGTCAAAACTACCGCCAACTCCCAATATGGAATTATTGGCTGTCATGCGCATCTTGGGACCAGCAAGCCCTTCAAATATTTTGTTTACATTACTTTCAATTACAGTTTTTACGCCTTCTTGCCTGAAATCTACCGGGCCGCTTGTATGTAACCACTGATAGAATCCGGAAACTCCGGTTGCCCATTGCCAACGCTTTTCCGGCTTTGATTTGAATACGATCTCTTCAGAAATTGTATTTGCTCTTTGTTTCTGTTCCAGAGTATAAATGTCTTTTTCTGTAAAGTCCTGATCGAGAAACATACGGTCATTCAGGTTTTGGTAGCCTGTGACCGCATTTAAAATAAATGTCCTGGCTTGATATTCTATATTAACTCCGGAGTTTAATAATCCGCGACGATAGCTACTGCGTTCGTTGTTGGCGATTTTTCCGATATATTCGGGGCGAGTTTCTTCTCCTTCTGTAACACCTGTATATTTATAAGGATATCCCCCCTGGTCACTATATTCGTAGCTCAATGTCATATCGACTTTCAGATTCGGTGTCGGCAGATAAATACCGCGGAAGCGTCCGCCTCCGGCGTTGCTTTTATCTATTTTCTCATTGTTGCGTACTGCATTCTCAAAGAAACCTCCTGTATGTTCATAGAAACCTCCGGTGGAGAAAGCAAAACGGTCGGAGATACGATGATAATGTGTCAGTGAAACATTATAGTCGTTGTAGGTGGCGGCTCCCATTCGGATATCAGTCCCTTGATAAGTGAAAGGAGATTTGGTATGTATCTTGATTAGTCCGCCCATTGTATTACGGCCGTAAAGAGTACCTTGCGGACCACGAAGAATGTCGATACGTTCGATATCAGCGTAGTTGAAGTCGAAAGCGGACTTATCTATATAAGGGATATTGTCTACATAAAGCCCTACGGAGGGGGTGTTGATACGTGAACCGATTCCGCGGATATAAATAGAAGTAGTAAGTTTGGAACCATAGTCCGGGATGAACAGGTTAGGAACGATGCCTGTCAGGTTTTTCACGGAGTGTACCTGATTTGCTTGCATATCTTTTTGAGATAATAATGTGGTAGCTACCGGCAACTCACGTAGTTTACGGTTCTCTTTCGGAGTAGCGATTACTACCACTTCTTCGATATCTACCACTTTCAGTGAGTCTTTCGGGAAATCTTCCGCCCATGCTGTCCCTGTCGTTAGGAGCGTGAGGGCAATCATAATATTCTTTGTCTTCATCTGTAGTTAATTTGTCCGGTGCAAAGTAACGGCAAATATCGTTGACAGGCAATCCTCATTTATTAGGATTATGCAGTATAGAAAAACAAAATATGCTATGAATATCCGGAAGATTTTGTCGGAAATATTCTTTATTTGCCTGATAATATCATATCTTTGCCCGACAACAGAACTAAATAGAAACGGATTATGACAAAGAATAAACTATTCGCTTGGGCTATAACACTTCTCTGCTTTTCGTTGACCTCTTGCAGCGATGAAAAGGACGGCCCGTCAGAAAAGATATTGGTGACTAATGCAGGGGTGACGGAAGCTAACCAAACGGTTAAACCGGGAGATATCGTTCATATTTATGGTGATGGTTTTCAGGAAGGCGACCAGGTGGACTTTGACTTTCGTTGGGATCTTGGAGAACCCTTGTTCCCGGAAGGATATCTTGGACCTGTCAGTGCGGAGATTGTAGAGAGGCATTCGAATGGAATGAGTATCCGAATGCCTTATCGCAAGCCGGAGTCACGTGTTGAGATATTCCTGAACAGGGCAAGTGAGAGAATGTCGTTGGGAAAAGTACTACTTGCAGATGGACAAACGCCTAAAGATTTCAGACTGTATGGAATAAATGAGACCGACAAGACAATAGAGCGGGCGTATGCTGAAGAAACCGTCACTGGTAAAAAAACGTGGGATATGAGTGCACATCCGGACTTCCGTTCGGTTGTCAATCTTCAAAAGACTTATGGGCTGTGCGGGCTGGCAAAAGAAAATGGTGTGCAGCAACCCTTCTTCCTTGATTTCTGTACAGGCGAGTGGAAAGCTTTAAGTTTCTACGATTATAATACACTGGCATTGGTTATTGGCAGCGGAAATGATATTGCGGCCATTCAACAGAGAGGTAAAGGATATTCATTATATAATGTTTCCGCAGGTTTGGAACAAAGTAATTATGCAACTAAGACGCGGAGTAATTTTCCTATGCCGGAACCTCAATTTGAACTTCCGGAAGGATTTACTCCTGAACAATTCGGGGATTATCCGGGTGTGTTTATGCAAGGTAATGAGATTATTTTATTGTCGGCAAGGAAAGGAAACGGGAAATGGGTTCCCATGTTGTATAATTATAGAAATGGCTTTTATGTACTTGAAGGGATTGAAGCAGATGCCATTATTCCGTTTTATTTCGGAATGGCACTTCCCGATAGCGGTAGTCCTTCCTTATTATACCAAAAGAAGGTCGGTTACATGATTTATTACTCATCAGGTGACAATCGTGGCAGCAGTTTCCGTCTTCTTGAACCGGATAAGGAGAGCAGCAAGTTACAGTTACAAGAACCGTTTGTTCAATTGTCCGATAAGAAAGTTGTTTCAATAACTAACAGACCTGACCGTATCGGTACAATCACCGTGCTCTTTTCCGATAAAGAAGAAGGGCGCACCACTTCTGATTTTGATTGGAACAGCAAAGAGTGGACAGATTACACCGATCTTTCTGATATGCCATATAACTCAGTAGTATGGGCTAATTGATAGTCAATAGTAAAAACACTTATATCCGGTCTGCTTCTATATATCCGTTCATTACGGCATAAATAGTCAGACCGGATACCGATTTAATACCTAATTTCTCTGTTATGTTTTTCCTGTGAGTGATAACGGTAGTCAGGCTGATATTCAGTTTATCTGCTATTTCTTTGTTGATTAACCCTTTGGTAATCAGCACGAGTACTTCAATTTCGCGAGCAGATAAAAGTACCTGAGGATGTTCTGCAGGAATCATCGGAGGCATATCCTTCACGGGATATCCGTTGTGATGAGCATGTTGATGAAGTTTCAGGATATTCTTTACCAGTTTTTCTTCCGACTCATAAATATTGAGTACCGGAACACCGGAAAGTTGGAATTGCGGGCTGTCACTGGCAAGGACAATCGTTTTTCGCTTCCGGGGAAGGAAGAAAGCGTTATGCTCCACATAGATTTGTGCGGAGATAAAATAATGGGCGTACATATCCGGCGTATCATCCATTAACTCATTGAAGTTATGGAAGGTACGGATCGTTGCCATAGGGATGATCTCTTCCAATATGGATTTGAGTCCCAGGCTACAGAGAGTATTTGGCTCAATAATTGCTATTTCAGGTTTGTAGTTCATTCTTTTCTATTGTTCGGATGATTGATTCAGATAGTTGGCTACTGCTTCCGCACACCGTTCTCCGTCTACTCCGGCAGAAACGATTCCTCCGGCATAGCCCGCACCCTCTCCGCAAGGGAATAGTCCGCGAACGGTTACGTGTTGAAGCGTCTCTTTATCTCGTATGATGCGGACAGGGGAAGAGGTACGTGTTTCTACCCCGATCATAACGGCTTCGTTGGTCAAGAAGCCATGACTGCTGCGTCCGAATTGTTGAAAGCCGAGTGATAATCTCTTGCTGATAAACTCCGGCATCCAGAAGTGAAGCGGAGAAGAAATCAACCCCGGACTATATGAAGATTCCGGTAAGTCATAACTTAGCTTCTTGCGGGTGAAATCCAGCATACGCTGTGCCGGAGCTGTCTGGCGTCTGCCGCCTTGCAACCAACATTGACGTTCCAATTCTTCCTGAAAGTGCAGGGGGAGAAGTTGGGTATTGAACATCGAAAGTTGAGAGCTACTGAGAGAAGGGTTAAGAGCGAGTAGTTGTTCATTTTGTTGCGCAGCTAACTCTCCACTTTCCATTCTCAACTCTTCATTTATGAAATCTTCCGGCTGTATCTCTACCACCATTCCCGAATTACTCCAGCGCGAGCCACGATTGGAAGGCGACATACCGTTCACTACCACTTGCTCCGGTCCGCTGGCTGCAGGGACGATAAAGCCGCCGGGACACATACAGAAACTATACACGCCTCTGCCTTCAACTTGGGTGACGAAACTATATTCTGCAGCAGGGAGATATTTTCCCCTTCCGTTTTTATTATGATATTGTATCTGGTCGATCAGTGTTGCCGGGTGTTCCAGACGGACACCGACAGCGATACCTTTTGCCTCAATCGTTACATTATTAGCTGCGAGCCAACGATAAACATCCCTTGCCGAATGCCCGGTTGCAAGTATCACAGGACCTAGAAAAGTCTTTCCTGTATTTGTCTCAATGCCTTTGATCTCGTTATTCTCAATAATCAACGCATCCATTCTTGTCCGGAAATGTACTTCTCCGCCACATTCGAGAATCGTATTCCGCATATTTTCAATGACACGCGGCAACTTGTCCGTTCCGATATGCGGATGTGCATCAGCCAGTATAGCCGTAGAAGCTCCATGCTGGCAGAATACATTGAATATCTTGTCTACATTTCCTCTTTTCTTACTGCGGGTATAAAGTTTCCCGTCCGAATAAGCTCCTGCCCCCCCTTCTCCGAAACTATAATTGGATTCCGGATTTACCGTATGTTCCCTACTGATTTGCGCCAGGTCCTTTTTCCGTTCACGCACATCTTTTCCGCGTTCTACAATCACCGGGCGTAATCCGAGTTCGATAAGGCGCAGAGCGGCGAACAATCCGCCGGGACCTGCACCAACCACAATTACTTGTGGTTTTCCTTCCACACTATTATATACCGTATGCTCGTATTCATCTTCTTCAGGCATTTCGTTGATGTAGGCCCGTATTTTCAGATTGACGAAAATCGTTCGCTGACGAGCGTCAATGCTTCGCTTTAAGATGCGGGTAGCATTGATATTGCGTAAATTTAGTCCTTTCTCTTCAGAGAGATATTCTTTCAGCCGTTGTTCGTTCGCTGCGATTTCGGGAAGTACGCGGAGTTGGTATTCTTGTATCATTTGGTTGTTGTTACTTTAGATTATAAAAAGATAAGGCAGATAACATAAATCAGTGTCTTATCCGAATAACGCCCTGAACGCCTCTTCTACCTTTCTTACGGGCACTAACTCTATCTTTAGCTTCTTCGTATCAATGCCTTGCAAATTATATTTGGGCAACAGGAAACGCTTGAAGCCAAGCTTCTCGGCCTCTCCGATACGTTGTTCAATCCGGTTCACCGGACGTATCTCTCCCGACAAACCGATTTCTCCTGCCATACAGACTTCCGGTTCGATAGCTGCATCCATATTTGAAGAAAGAATGGCACTGATAACTGCGAGGTCGATGGCCGGGTCATTCACTTTCAGTCCTCCGGCGATATTCAGAAATACATCTTTCTGTGCAAGCTTGAACCCGACACGTTTTTCGAGGACGGCCAGAAGCATATTCATTCTTCGTATATCAAATCCGGTTGCCGAACGTTGGGGATTACCATAAACAGCGGAGCTTACCAGAGCCTGAGTCTCAATCAGGAAGGGACGTACTCCTTCGATAGCAGAAGCGATTGCTACTCCGCTCATTCCTTCATGGTCTTGGCTAAGCAGTAGTTCCGAAGGATTGCTCACCTGGCGTAGCCCGTCCTGCCGCATCTCATAAATACCCAGTTCGGCCGTACTACCGAAGCGATTCTTGATACTGCGTAAAATACGGTACATATAATGTTGGTCACCTTCAAATTGGAGAACTGTATCAACGATATGTTCCAGCACCTTGGGGCCTGCAATGCTCCCTTCTTTATTTATATGTCCGATAAGCAAGACCGGCGTATGAGTCTCCTTTGCGAAACGTAGGATAGATGCCGAACACTCTCTGACCTGAGCGATACTTCCGGGAGACGATTCGATGGTTTCCGTAGAGATAGTCTGTATGGAGTCGATAATAACCAAATCCGGATTCGTATTTTTGATATGGACATAAATCTGTTCAAGGGAAGTCTCACAAACGATGAAGCAGTCGCTGGAAACCTCAGAAAGACGGTCGGCACGTAATTTTAATTGCCGTGCACTTTCCTCACCGGATACATAAAGGATTTTCTTTTCCGGCATACGGAGTACGGTTTGCATGACGAGAGTTGATTTTCCGATTCCCGGTTCGCCGCCGATCAGTACTAAAGAACCCGGAACAAGTCCGCCGCCCAGTACGCGGTTCAGTTCATTATCATGCATATTGATTCGCGGTTCATCGTCCGCTATGATCTCACTAAGAATAACCGGCTTGGGCTTTTGCGTTTCTATGCCCGATACCGGCCGGCGGTTAACCGGCTCTTTCCGTACGATTTCCTCAACATACGTATTCCATTCTCCGCACGACGGACATTTGCCTACCCATTTCGGTGAATCCTGTCCGCAGTTACTACACACATATACGGTCTTTTCTTTAGCCATTGTATTCTTATTAGTTTTCTAGAGAATACAAAAGTATGTATAATCTGTTCAACGCGCAAAACAAATCCCGGCAAAATCAGTTTATTGTTCAATCATCCGTTTCCAAACTCATCGTTATTGCTGAAATGTTATTAACTGTTGGACGGTAAGGAAAGAAGTCCTCATCGGTACCGGATACCTTCCTCAATGCCGGACGGAACGTTATATAGAGCCGGTAAGTTTACAGAGTTATTTCTCCCGCTATTGAACGGTTCATCCGGTCACGCACCTCGTCCGGCGTATAGCCGTGTCCCAACAGAAACATTAATTTGGTAACGGCGGACTCCGTCGTACTGTCATATCCGGAGACGACCCCTGCCTGCAACAACTGATATCCGGTTTCGTAACGTTCCATTTCTACGGTACCTGCACTACATTGTGTCACGTTGACAATGATGATTCCCCGTGCACTGGCCTGGCAGAGCAAGCGGATGAACCATTCCTTCCGGGGAGCGTTGCCGGAACCGTACGTTTCGAGTACTACCGCTTTCAATCCTTCTATTTTCAGAATGGCAGCCACTACATTCTCCTGAATGCCGGGGAAAAGTTTCAGAACGACCACATTGGTATCCAGTAAATAGTGCGGTTTCAATTCCCGTTCTTCTCCGTTCACATGAATCTGTACATTATTATATTTAATATGAATCCCTGCTTCGGCCAGTACCGGATAATTGAATGACCGGAAAGCGTTGAAGTTTTCGGCATTTATTTTGGTAGTGCGATTTCCCCGCATCAAATGGTTCTCGAAGAAGATACAGACCTCCGGGACAAGCGCTTTTCCTTCCTTATTCTGTGCAATGGCAATTTCAATACTCGTCATCAGATTTTCCTTTCCGTCCGTGCGGAGTACCCCTATCGGCAGTTGCGAACCTGTCAGAATAACAGGTTTGCCCAGTCCTTCCAACATGAAGCTGAGTGCTGACGCAGTGTACGCCATTGTGTCCGTGCCATGCAGAATGACGAATCCCTGATAGCGGTCGTAATTTTCGTGAATGATACAGACCAGCTTCCGCCACATATCCGGTTCCATGTCCGAAGAATCCATGGGAGGGTCAAACTGGTAAGTATCAATTGGAAAGTTGAATTTCTGCAATTCGGGAACGTGTTTCTGAAGTTGTTCGAAGTTGAAACTCTCCAAAGCACCGGTTGTGGTGTTTTCAATCATACCAATTGTTCCACCTGTGTATATTAACAATACGGAAGTATTTAAAGGGTACATAAGCTAATTTTCTGCGATTGTTTTCGCAAATATAACAATATAATTGATAAATAAGTAGCAAAATGTCATAAAAATGCTGTCTGTTGATTGAGGAGAAAAGAAACGTAGGATTCTTTTTATCAGAAAAAAACGGGAAAAAGTGATAGATTGAATGTTTTTATTATTACTTTTGCGACACTTATCAAAAACAAGAGTAGAAACAAGGACTATGATGAAGTACTATCCGCATACAGTCACATCCATGTGCACCATGACCCTTTGGGGTTGAGGGATAGTATTTGTGTATCTACGTGATTCACGCCTGTGTAAGTAGGCAAAATTCAAATTAAACTTTTTCGTAAACAACCAATCGTTCTGTAAAACTATACACAGGACATTGCATTAAAATAAGTATCTTCATGAAAGTAATGAAATTCGGCGGAACGTCCGTAGGTTCCGTGAACAGCATTTTAAGTGTAAAGAGAATTGTAGAGTCGGCATCGGCCGGCGAACCGGTTATTGTAGTAGTTTCCGCATTGGGAGGCATCACTGATAAATTGATAAACACATCGAAAATGGCGGCTACCGGAGATTCGGCCTATGAGGGTGAGTTCCGCGAAATTGTTTATCGTCATGTGGAAATGATTAAAGAGGTGGTTTCTGCCGGAGAAGGGCAAGTGGCGTTGCAACGTCAGATTGGCGAATTGCTGAATGAATTGAAGGATATTTTCCAGGGTATTTACCTGATTAAAGACCTTTCCCCGAAGACTTCGGACACAATCGTAAGCTATGGCGAGCGCCTTTCATCTATCATTGTTGCCGAGCTGATTAAGGATGCCAAGTGGTTCGATTCGCGTACTTTTATCAAAACTGAAAAGAAGCATAACAAACATACGATTGACGCTGATCTGACCAACAAACTGGTAAAAGAGACTTTCAGCTCTATCCCGAAAGTAGCATTGGTGCCGGGCTTTATTTCTTCCGACAAGACAACCGGAGAAGTAACCAATCTCGGTCGCGGCGGTTCGGATTATACGGCTGCCATCATTGCTGCGGCGCTCAATGCCGACAGTCTGGAGATATGGACAGATGTGGATGGCTTTATGACTGCTGATCCGCGTGTAATTTCAACGGCTTATACTATCTCCGAACTTAGCTATGTAGAAGCAACCGAACTTTGTAACTTCGGTGCGAAAGTAGTTTATCCGCCGACGATTTATCCCGTATATCATAAGAATATTCCTATTATAATAAAGAATACGTTCAATCCGGATGGAGTGGGGACCGTCATCAAACAAGAAGTCTCCAATCCGCATAGCAAGGCGATTAAAGGAATTTCCTCTATCAATGATACCAGTCTGATTACCGTTCAGGGATTGGGTATGGTAGGTGTGATTGGTGTGAACTACCGTATCTTTAAGGCGTTAGCGAAGAATGGAATCAGTGTATTCCTTGTTTCGCAGGCTTCATCGGAGAACAGTACTTCTATCGGTGTACGCAATGCGGATGCAGACCTGGCTTGTGAAGTGCTGAACGAAGAATTTGCGAAAGAGATAGAAATGGGAGAAATTTCCCCGATTCTCGCCGAAAGAAACTTGGCGACAGTCGCCATTGTAGGTGAGAACATGAAGCATACGCCGGGCATTGCAGGTAAATTGTTCGGTACGCTGGGACGCAACGGTATCAATGTGATCGCTTGTGCACAAGGCGCATCGGAAACCAACATCTCTTTCGTTGTCGATGCAAAATCATTACGTAAATCGCTGAACGTTATCCACGACTCTTTCTTCCTGTCCGAATATCAGGTCTTGAATTTGTTTATTTGCGGTATCGGTACGGTAGGCGGGAGCCTGGTAGAGCAGATCCGTTGTCAGCAAGAGAAGCTAATGCTGGAAAACGGACTGAAACTGCACGTTGTAGGTATCATTGACGCAACGAAAGCGATGTTTAGCCGTGAAGGGTTCGACCTCGCCAATTTCCGTGAAGAGTTGCAGCAGAAAGGAAAAGACAGTAATCTGCAGACAATTCGTGACGAGATTGTAGGAATGAATATCTTCAACTCCGTATTTGTAGATTGTACGGCCAGTCCCGATATTGCTTCACTCTACAAAGATCTTTTGCAACACAATATTTCCGTTGTAGCTGCCAACAAGATTGCCGCTTCTTCGGCATACGAAAACTATCGTGAACTGAAGACGATCGCCCGCCAGCGTGGTGTGAAATATCTGTTTGAAACGAACGTAGGTGCCGGACTTCCGATTATCAACACTATCAACGACCTGATTCATAGTGGTGACAAAATCTTGAAAATCGAAGCAGTACTTTCGGGTACATTAAATTATATCTTCAATAAGATTAGCGCCGACATTCCTTTCAGCCGTACTATCAAAATGGCGCAGGAGGAACGTTACTCCGAACCCGACCCGCGCATCGACCTGAGTGGAAAAGACGTTATCCGCAAGTTGGTGATTCTGGCGCGTGAAGCCGGATACCGCATCGAACAGGAAGATGTGGAAAAAAATCTCTTTGTGCCGAACGACTTCTTCGAAGGTTCCTTGGACGACTTCTGGAAACGGGTGCCCAGTCTCGACGCAGACTTTGAAGCTCGCCGCCAAGTATTGGAAAAAGAGCATAAACATTGGCGTTTCGTTGCCAAACTGGAAGACGGAAAAGCTTCTGTCGGTTTGCAGGAAGTAGGAGCCAACCACCCGTTCTACGGTCTGGAAGGCAGTAACAATATCATCTTGCTGACTACGGAACGTTATAAAGAATATCCGATGATGATTCAGGGGTACGGTGCCGGTGCCGGAGTGACGGCTGCCGGAGTATTTGCCGATATTATGAGCATCGCAAACGTTTAATGCCTTATGAAACATATTATCATATTGGGTGACGGAATGGCCGATTGGCCTGTGAAGTCATTAGGAGACAAGACGCTCCTGCAATATGCCAAAACGCCTTACATGGATAAGTTGGCCCGCATGGGACGTAACGGGCGGTTGATAACCGTAGCCGAAGGCTTTCATCCGGGCAGTGAGGTTGCCAATATGTCCGTACTGGGATATAATCTCCCGAAAGTGTACGAGGGTCGCGGACCACTGGAAGCGGCAAGCATCGGTGTAGACCTGCAACCGGGAGAAATGGCAATGCGTTGTAATCTGATTTGTGTGGAAGGGGAGATTCTGAAGAATCACTCTTCCGGACATATATCTACCGAAGAAGCGGACGTGCTGATTCAATATCTGCAAGAAAAACTGGTCAACGACCGCGTGCGTTTCCATACAGGAGTACAGTACCGTCATTTGTTGGTTATCAAAGGGGGAAATAAAGAACTCGACTGTACCCCTCCGCACGATGTGCCTTTGAAACCTTTCCGTCCGCTAATGGTGAAACCTCTGGCACCGGAAGCGCAGGAAACGGCAGACTTGGTTAACGACTTGATTTTGAAATCGCAGGAACTGTTGAAGAACCACCCGTTAAACCTGAAACGCATGGCAGAAGGCAAGGACCCTGCAAACAGTATTTGGCCCTGGAGTCCGGGGTATCGTCCGCAAATGCCTACCTTCTCCGAAACTTTCCCGCAAGTGAAAAAGGGAGCGGTAATCTCGGCTGTTGACTTGATTAACGGAATCGGTTACTATGCCGGTTTGCGTCGTATTGCTGTGGAAGGGGCGACCGGGCTTTATAATACGAATTACGAGAATAAAGTAGCTGCCGCACTGGAAGCCCTGAAAACGGACGATTTTGTTTATCTTCACATTGAAGCCAGCGATGAGGCGGGGCACGAAGGGGATATCGACCTGAAACTTCTCACGATCGAGAATCTCGACAAACGTGCCGTAGGACCTATTTACGAAGCAGTGAAAGACTGGAACGAACCGGTAGCGATTGCCGTTCTGCCCGATCATCCTACCCCCTGTGAACTTCGCACGCATACGTCCGAACCGATCCCGTTCCTTATCTGGTATCCGGGCATCGAACCCGATGAGGTGCAGGTATACGACGAGGTAGCTGCCTGCAACGGTAGTTACGGTGTGTTGAAAGAAGACGAGTTTATAAAAGAATTCATGAAATAAGTCACCACAGATTATGAAATATTATAGTACGAATAAACAAGCACCAATGGCTTCCCTCCAGGAAGCAGTGGTGAAAGGGCTTGCAGCCGATAAGGGACTGTTTATGCCTATGACTGTCAAACCTCTTCCGCAAGAGTTCTACGATACGATTGATACATTGTCTTTTCAGGAAATAGCCTATCGTGTTGCTGATGCGTTCTTTGGCGAAGATGTTCCTGCCGATACACTGAAACAGATAGTATATGATACATTAAGTTTTGATGTGCCTTTGGTAAAGGTAGCGGACAATATCTATTCTCTGGAACTTTTCCACGGACCGACACTGGCTTTCAAAGATGTAGGCGGCCGTTTCATGGCACGTCTGCTGGGGTACTTCATTAAAAAAGAAGGACAGAAGAATGTCAATGTGCTGGTAGCTACTTCCGGTGATACGGGAAGCGCTGTTGCTAACGGCTTTCTGGGGGTGGAAGGTATTCATGTATATGTGCTCTATCCGAAAGGAAAAGTCAGTGAGATACAGGAAAAACAGTTCACTACATTGGGACAGAATATCACTGCACTTGAAGTAGACGGAACATTCGATGACTGTCAGGCATTGGTAAAAGCCGCTTTCATGGATAAGGAACTGAATGAACATCTTTCCCTGACTTCCGCCAACTCTATCAATGTAGCCCGCTTCCTGCCGCAAGCATTCTATTATTTCTATGCTTACGCCCAGTTGAAGCGTGCCGGAAAAGCGGCTAATGCTGTGATTTGTGTTCCTAGCGGAAACTTCGGAAACATCACTGCCGGATTGTTCGGAAAGAAAATGGGATTACCCATCAAGCGTTTTATTGCCGCCAACAACCGTAATGATATCTTCTATCAGTACCTGCAGACAGGCAAGTACAATCCCCGTCCCTCCATTGCTACGATTGCCAATGCTATGGATGTAGGTGACCCGAGTAATTTTGCCCGTGTAATCGACTTGTACGGCAATTCTCATGCCGCTATCTCTGCCGAGATTTCGGGTACGACTTACACTGACGAGCAGATTCGCGAAACGGTAAAAGAAACCTGGAAAGAACATCACTACCTGCTCGACCCTCACGGGGCTTGCGGATACCGTGCCTTGGTCGAAGGACTGAAAGAAGGCGAGACCGGTGTGTTCCTTGAAACGGCTCATCCGGCCAAGTTCCTTGAAACAGTAGAAAGCATTATCGGCGAATCGGTAGAGATACCTGCCAAATTGCAGGAGTTTATGAAAGGCGAGAAGAAAAGTTTGCAGATGACAAAGGAATTTGCAGATTTCAAGAACTATCTGCTTTCTCTTTAAGTATTCTTTCCTGTTGCCGCATTTTTCAACGTACAGGTAGCAGCTGGAAGGGTTCCTGATAAGGGTGTGTGCCACCGCCTTGGCACGATTGTGACAACGCTGTGTCACAGTTGTGCCAAGCCGATGGCACAACTGTGTCAATGGGGTGGAACAAACTTGGCACAGCGATGTCTGTTTTACATAAAAGCAAGGAATACTAAATACTCTCCCGTGCAATGAATTGTAAACTCATCGGAAGTCGCTTCATTGAGCGTGCCTTGCCACCAATTGGTGAAATCGCTTAGCGGATAAACCAATCCTTCTCCCTGCAATCCTTTCGCTCCGAAATTGATAATGGAAATCTGCTGTCCGGGATGAGCAGCAAAGGTTTGTGTATCTTTTGCAGGAACAAATACTCCATAATCAGTAATGGTCCGTACTTCCATGCCGCTTTTCATATAATCCAGCAGTAGGCTGATATTTCCCAATGTATGGTCTTCCCGTTTGCCGGTCGCTCCGACAATGGCAATTCTCCGGAATCCTCTCTTTTGCAGATACCGGACGGCTTTAGTCTGGTCGTTCGTTTCCTGATCGGGTATCTGATGTATAATAGGGGAGAAGCGTTTGTGGTATTCTGTTGAAAGAGAGTCGCCGTCGCCGACAATCACATCCGGAGTATGTCCGCGGGAAATGTACTCATTGGCTGCACCGTCACAGCAAGCAACAAAACTTGCTTCTTCCAGCATTGTCAGAGGAACGGGGCAAGTTGGGTATTCACCGTTGGCCAGTATCACTGCCTCGGGAGTATAGTGTTCGTTTATCATTGTATGTTCATTAGTTTTTTCCACTTGAAGTAGCCAAAGATAGCTATAATGGAGTAAAGTCCGTACAAAGCTGAGGTGAAATAGAGGTCTTTATAGATATAAAGTCCGCAGCAGACGATATCGACGATAATCCAGGCAAACCATTGTTCAATGTATTTGCGTGCCAGCATCCACATTCCGACAATACTCAAGGCAGTGGTAAAGCTATCCAGCCACGGAACGTTACTGTCGGTATATTCGATAAGTATCCATGCAATGCCGATAAAGGCGACAATGAATACAACTGCCAGTGGAAGGTAACATTTCCACGGAGTGTGCACGATAGGGAGGTCTTTGGAGCGACCGGCGGTTGGCTGGTCTGCCGGCCGGCACTTCTTTTTCCGGTGTCCCCACATCCAGAAAAACCAACCGTAGACAGCGGCTATCAGATAATAGATATTGATGCCAAAGTCGGCATACAGTCCCGCCTTGTAATATACAAAGATGTAAATGGCAGGCATGACGACACCTGCTATCCAAAGATAGATACTAGCCCGGTATTCCAACCAAAGGTAGACTAAACCGACCAGCGTACCGAATATTTCTAAAAAGTCCAGTTCCATAATCTGCTGATGTCATTAAAAGCGGAAAGACACGTGTCCCAAGACGTTTGTTCCGGCTTGTGCGGCATAGCCGGCATAGTTTCCCCGGTTTTCCACTGTATCGGTGTAATCGCTTGAAGCCCAACCATTGTTTTCATACTCCTCGTTAAAGAGGTTGTAAACGGTGAATCCCAATGTGACTTCTTTCAGAATCTTCTTGGGACGGAAGGTGTACGCCAGATTGAGATTGCTGACAAAGTATTTGTCAAGAGTCAGTTCTTCTACTTCCGCATTGGTCATATACTGTTTGCTTACAAACTGCGATTGCAGGGAAGCCTCGAAGCCTTTATAATTGAAAGAAAAACGGTTGTTGAGCAGGAAGTCCGGCGAAAAAGCGATGTGGGTGTCTTTATGCTTTATCAGGACAGTTGGAAGGGAAGTTACTGTTTCATCTGCGTTATAATGATAGCCCGGCAGACTTTCCACAAAATCCTTGATGCGATTCTTGCTCCATGTGGCATTGATGTCCCACTGAAACCATTTGCACGGTTTGATACCGAGCATTAATTCGATTCCCATGCGGTAGCTGTCCGGAATGTTTTCGGTCAGTGCTTCACCAATATCATTTAAAGCACCGGTCAGGACAAGTTGGTCGGTGTAATCCATGTAGTAGAAGTTGGCACCTGCCGTCAGCCATGGGTTGGCAAACGTATATCCCGCTTCGTAATCAAGCAGTTTTTCGGCTTTCGGGTAGGAGTCGGGATCGCCGTCCGTATAATTGTTTCTTGTCGGTTCTTTCTGTGCTACGGAGAAAGAAGCGTACAGGCGGTGATTGGGAGTTATATTCCAGTTTAAGCCGACTTTCGGATTGAAAAAATCGAATTTCTTATCTACGGCTAGCGGGCGCAGGGCGTTTTTATTCCAGTCATATTTATCGTTTACTCCATCGATTGTGTAATCAATATGGCGGTATTGCAGGTCGGCATAAGCGCTTAACGTGCTGGTCAGATCATAGTTGGCTTTCAGATAGATATTCCCGTCGGTTTTCTTTGATTTGTTGCGGTAATATTCATGTTCGGGAGACAGGTTGCCGATATAGTTTTTCACCCATGTCACTTTTCCGAAGTTATTTCCCCGGTATTGGTTGAGGCCACCTCCTAAGGAAGCGGTCAGGCGGTTTCCTGTATAATTAAGGGAGAATACACCTCCCCCGAATTTGTTGTCCATTTTCTTTTGTCGGACAAGGTCGCTTTCGTTAGTTTCCGTTCCGTCCGGGTTGAATGGTTTTAACCCGTATTCCACCAGGCTGCTTCCGGGTTTATATTCTTCATAATACCCGTCGCCTTTGGTATAGTGTAAGGCTACGTTCAGATTCCATGCGGTAGAAAAACTATGGTTAAGAAGTAGTTGGTAGTTCTTTTGCAGGTAGTTGTCCGTTTGGTCCGTATAATAATGTTTGTTGCCGTCAGCGTCGGTATACATTTCCCCGCAAGGATTATATCGTCTTCCGAATTTCTCCATTTCCTCCTTCGTTGCATATCCCCAGGCATGATAAGTCTTTTCTTTTCCGGCAAATGCAATCAGTTTGACGGAAGTGTTCTCTGCGAAATATCCTCCTTGCAGATAGTAAGAGTTGAGGTCTACTGAAGCCCGGTCGATATATCCGTCCGTACCGATGTTGGAAAGACGGGCGTCAAAAGTCCAGTGGTTGTTCAGCAGTCCAGTTCCTACTTTCACCGTTTCCTTGTGCGTATTGAAAGAACCGTAAGAGCCGTTGAACTCGGCATACGGTTTCATTGCCGCACCTTCCGTCTGCATATTGACGCTGGCTCCGAATGCACCTGCCCCATTGGTGGACGTTCCTGCACCGCGTTGCACTTGCATATCCTTTACGGAAGAAGAAAAGTCCGGCATATTTACCCAAAACAAATTATGGCTTTCGGCGTCATTCATCGGTATCCCGTTCACGGTGATGTTGATGCGTGTACCATCGGTTCCGCGTACACGGAGGGTTGTGTAACCGATACCGGCTCCCGCATCCGATGTGGTCAGGGTAGAAGGAGTCATGCTCAACAGGTAAGGAATATCCTGTCCGAAGTTTACTTTTTTAAGTTCTGCTTTTCCTATATTGGTGAATGCCATCGGTGTTTTTGCTGTGGCACGTGTAGATACTACCTGCACTTCTTGCAGGTTAATTACTTTCAAACTGTCGGATTCTGCACTCGTTCGTGCATGGACAGTAATGCCTACGCCCAATAAGGCGACGACACTCCATACTATTTTTTTCATCTTGCTTATTAATTAGTTCTCTACGCCGGCATTACCCGGATCAGATTCTATGGGTATGTTCTCAGCCCGTCATGTTAAGGCACCCCTACCAGTGAATCGGTGACAAAATTTAGATTTGCTTAAAACAATGTAACTTTGTCGTTTGTTGAAATAACCAAACAACAGTTTATTCATTTTAATTCAGATAAATTATGCTACTATTATTTCAAGCAACAGCAACACAGGTTGCGGATTCTACGCAGGTCGTTGCAGATAAATTAATGAAAGAAGCGATTGCTAATGCCGACGGCTTAGATAAACTATCGCTCATCACCCAACAACTGCTGGATTTTGCCATTCGTGCCGGAGAGCGTATCTTGATTGCGGTCATCGTCTTTATTGTAGGACGTTTCCTTATTTCAATGCTCAACCGCTTTGTCGGACGTCTCATGGATAGAAGAAAAGTGGATATCAGTATCAAGACTTTCGTCAAAAGTCTGGTAAATATTCTGCTGACCATTCTGTTGATTATTTCCGTTGTCGGTGCTTTGGGAGTTGAAACGACATCATTTGCAGCTTTGTTGGCTTCGGCCGGTGTCGCTGTCGGTATGGCTTTGTCCGGCAATTTGCAGAACTTTGCAGGAGGACTGATCGTGCTTTTATTCAAACCTTATAAAGTAGGCGACTGGATTGAAAGCCAGGGAGTTTCCGGAACGGTAAAAGAAATCCAGATCTTCCATACCATTTTGACTACGGGAGATAACAAAGTGATTTATATACCGAACGGTGCAATGAGCAGCGGAGTAGTGACGAACTATAATACGCAGACTACCCGTCGTGTGGAATGGATTGTAGGAGTTGACTATGGTGAAGATTACGATAAAGTGCAGCAGATCGTGACTGATATTTTGGCTGCGGACAAACGTATCCTGAAAGATCCGGCTCCATTTATCGCTCTTCATGCATTGGATGCCAGCAGTGTGAATGTAGTAGCCCGTGTATGGGTGAACAGCGCCGATTATTGGGGAGTTTATTTTGATATCAACAAGGCAATTTATGCCACCTTTAATGAAAAAGGCATTAACTTCCCGTTCCCGCAACTTACGGTACATCAGGGAAATTGATAATTCTACGCTATATGCAAAAACGAGAGAGTTTCACTTCAGTGAGGCTCTCTCGTTTTATAGATGAAAAATTGTCTGGTGTGATTGGAAAAGGAATTTCTTTTATTTTATGCCGAAATCTTCGGCCAGTTCGTATCTGTCTTCTTTCATCCCCAGCACATGGTTGATCTTTCTTCTTTTCTCCAGATCCTTAAAATAGTTTTCCACCACCATATAAAGGTCGAAATTAGTGGTTGACCCTGCGGCCATATCGAGTGATTCCACCATTTTTTCTACTGCTTGGTGAATTTTCTCTGCGTCTATCAGATGCAGTTCGTTGCTGTGTATTAAATATTTTTCCATGACTGCAATGTTTTAATGTTATATTGGTATAACGTTCGGCAGTCATGGAAAGTTCAGTGTTCCGGACTAGACTCTAGCAAGTGCCTGTTCCAAATCGGCAATCAAATCGTCGATATGCTCCGTGCCGATAGACAAACGGACAGTGCCCGGATAAATTTCCTGTTCTGCAAGTTCCTGCGCGTTGAGTTGCGAATGAGTGGTACTTGCCGGATGAATGACCAGTGATTTTACGTCAGCCACATTGGCCAGTAAAGAGAAAATTTCCAGGCTGTCAATAAAGCGATGTGCTTCTTCCTGTCCTCCTTTTATTTCGAAGGTGAAGATAGAACTTGCACCATTCGGGAAATAACGTTGATATAGTGCATGGTCCGGATGATCGGCCAGTGAAGGGTGATTGACCTTCTTTACTTTCGGATGATTGTTCAGGAAGCTTACTACTTTTAATGCGTTTTCTACATGGCGCTCTACACGCAATGACAGCGTTTCGAGTCCCTGCAACAGAATGAAGGCGTTGAATGGGCTGATAGTAGCTCCGGTATCCCGCAGTAGAGTGGCACGGATACGAGTTGCATAGGCAGCCGGACCGGCAGCGTCCACAAAGCGTACTCCATGATAACTGGGGTCGGGCTCGGTGAGTTGCGGGAATTTGCCCGAAGCCACCCAGTCGAATTTACCAGAATCTACGATTACTCCTCCTAGTGAGGTACCGTGTCCACCAATAAACTTTGTGGCAGAGTGTACTACAATATCTGCACCGTGTTCGATAGGACGAATTAAGTACGGTGTGCCGAATGTATTATCAATAATCAAAGGAATTTTATGGCGGTGAGCGATTTCGGATACTGCCTCTATATCGATAATGTTGGAGTTAGGGTTGCCTAATGTCTCTATAAATACGGCTTTTGTATTATCCTGAATAGCCTTTTCAAAATTGGAAAGGTCGCTCGGATCAACAAAAGTTGTTGTAATTCCATAACTGGGCAAGGTATGTGCCAGCAGGTTGTAACTTCCTCCGTAGATCGTCTTGGCTGCTACAATATGATCGCCCGCACGGGTAATGTTTTCGAAAGCATAAGTGATGGCGGCAGCACCGGAAGCAACTGCTAACCCTGCTACTCCTCCCTCAAGGGCAGCTACGCGTTCTTCGAAAACGCCTTGTGTAGAGTTTGTCAGGCGTCCGTAGATATTTCCCGGATCTTGCAGGCCGAAACGTGCGGCTGCATGAGCGGAGTTATGGAATACATAGGAAGTTGTCTGATAGATAGGTACTGCACGGGCGTCTGTTGCCGGGTCTGCCTGTTCCTGTCCTACATGAATCTGTAATGTCTCGAAGTGTAAGTTCTTTCTTTCCATAATCGTATGTTTTTAAAGTTTAATATTTTGTCTTTATTTTCTTGCAAAGTTAGACGGCGTAGGAATATCGAACAATATATAGCTAAAATATAGAAAATAATACTATTTTTGTACCGTTATATAGAATAAGGATACTGTCTTGTTCTCGATATTCACCCTTTAGAAGAATATTTTTCTATGGATACTTTTGATAAATTGGATAAAGTGGATTTGCAGATACTCCGTACTCTGCAAGAGAATGCCCGATTGACGACAAAAGAGTTGGCTGCACGGGTGAGTCTTTCATCAACTCCTGTCTTTGAACGGCTCAAACGGCTCGAAAGCGGCGGATATATAAAGAAATATATTGCTGTGCTGGATGCTGAAAAGTTGAATCAGGGATTCGTCGTGTTTTGCAGTGTGAAGCTCAGACGGCTGAACAGGGATATTGCAGCAGAGTTTACGCGAATCATACAAGATATTCCTGAAGTAACCGAATGCTATAATATATCGGGAAGTTATGATTATCTGCTCAAGATTCATGCTCCGAATATGAAGTATTATCAAGAGTTTATTCTAAATGTACTGGGCACTATCGATAGTCTGGGGTCATTGGAAAGTACTTTTGTCATGGCTGAGGTGAAACACCGGTATGGGATACATATTTAGTGCTCTAAATATGTTATGTAGCATACTTAACTTCTTTTTGCACATTCATAGCTCCATTTTATAGCAACATCCCTAATTTTATCCAAAAGCTGGAATGGTATTTCAAATATGGAAAACAGATTGCCAAATATGGAAAATACAGAGCAAAGTCTGGAAAAAACAGACGATAATTATAAAGTGCCCAATCTGGAAAAAGGCATTGCGGTGATTGAATATCTTTCTTCGAGATCGGAAGGAGAAACATTGCAGGCAATCAAGGTGGCACTTGATATATCACAGACTACCGCCTACCGTATCTTGAATACATTGGTACGTTTGGATTATCTTTCTTTCGATGAAGATACGAAGCGGTATAAATTAACCCGGAAATTGTTAACTCTGGGATTCCGTTCGTTGAATGAACATAATCTGCTGGAAACAGTCTTGCCACATTTACGTGATTTGAGAGACAGGGTGAAGGAAACGGCCTGTTTTGGCGTATTGGGCGATGAAAAAGGCATTTTTATCGAACAAGCTAGAGGAGATCACGCTTTTTGCTTTGTCCTGTCACCCGGTAAACCTTTTGAACTGCATTGTTCTGCGCCGGGAAAAGCAATTATGGCCTATCTGCCGGTCACTGTCCGGAACCGTTATCTTTCTTATATGACTTTCCCTCGTTACAATTCCCGTACTATCACTTCGCGCGAGGTTTATCTGGAAGAATTGGAGAAGGTTTATCAACAGGGATACGCTTTGGACAATGAGGAAGAATTGAGCGGGGTGATTTGTGTAGGCGCACCTGTCTTGAATTATACAGGATATCCTTGTGGCTCTATCTGGATTTCGGGACCGAAAGACCGTTTGACGGAGGAACAGTTGCGAAGTACGGTGCAGATTATCAAAGAGATAGCCGGACAAATCTCAGCAGAACTAGGATATAGAAGAGTATAACAAAAGATCATGCTATAAAAATACGAAACATTATGATAAGGAACTTTTTGCTAATTTGCTTGCTCGGTTGCGGCATATCTTTGGCAACAGCCGGAAACCCTCCTTTCTTTACTACAGGTACTGCTGTTAACGAGAAAGGAGAATTATTGATGACCCAGAAAGGAACCAGACAGTTGGATGTATTTGCTGCCGACGGGAAAACTTTGCTCCGTTCGTACCCGTTTAAGGAAACTCCCACAGGAGTTTTACTTGATGGTGATAAAGCGTATGTGACTACTTTCGAGAAAACCGGGCGGTTGGAGGTCTTGTCGTTGAAGTCGGGACAGATAGAAGCAGCTATTCCTACCGGTTCGGGAGCTTGCTATCCGATATTCTCGGCGGACAAGAAGCATATCTATGTATGTAATCAATTTGCAGGTACAGTAAGTGAGATAGATCCGGCAACGTGTAAAGTTGTCAGAAGCGTGAAAGTCTTACGCGAACCAAGGTCCGCTATATTCAGTAAGGACGGACGATATCTATTTGTGGCTAACTTTCTGCCGGCACAAAGGGCGGACTTGAACATAGTGGCGGCTTGTGTATCTGTAATTGAAGTGAAAAGTTTCACTAAAGTAAAGGATATCCAACTGGCAAACGGCAGTAATGCTTTGCGGGATATGTGTATTACTCCCGACGGTAAGTATATTTATGTATCTCATAATTTAGGGCGTTTTATGGTACCTACCTCTCAATTACAGCAGGGGTGGATGAATACAAGTGCTTTCAGTATCATCAACGTAGAAAAGCAGGAATTTGAAGGAGCCGTATTGGTGGACGAACCCGACCGGGGCGCTGCCGGTGTGTGGGGGATTGCCTGTGATGAGAAGCACATCTACGTAGCCCATAGCGGGACACATGAAATAAGCGTAATCGACCATTCCCGAATGTTGGATAAGTTTCGGAATTATGCGGATAAAGGTCGTTTGGACTATGACCTGACTTTTCTTTACGGACTCCGCAAAAGGATTCCTTTGCAGGGCAACGGACCACGTCATCTTCTTCTCTCGAATAATAAACTGATTATTCCTACCTATTTCGCCGATGTATTAAATATGGTAGATCTGAATACGTTCTCGGTAGCTGCCGTTAATATGAATGTGGGGCGTACCGAGACGAAAGAACAAAAAGGAGAGAAGTACTTTAATGATGCGGGACATTGTTATCAGGGGTGGCAAAGTTGTAACGGATGTCATCCCGGAGACGGCCGTACGGACGGTATGAACTGGGATTTGATGAACGATGGAGTAGGGAATCCTAAAAACTGCAAGAGCCTGCTTTATAGCCACGTGACGCCTCCCAATATGATTTCGGGTATTCGTGCCAAAGCTGAAGTAGCTGTACGTGCAGGATTCCGGTATATTCAGTTCTATGAGCCGGAAGAAGAAATGGCCGAATGTGTGGACGCGTATATGAAGTCTTTACGCCCGGTTCCGAGCCCGTATTTAGTAGATGGAGAATTGTCGGAAAAAGCGAAGGCGGGAAGAAAAGTCTTTGATAAGTTGAAATGTGGCGATTGTCATAACGGTCCTTTCTATACGGATCTGAAAATGCATCGGATTGGTGAAGATGTCGAGTTTGAGAAAGGATGGGATACACCTACACTGGTAGAATGTTGGCGTACGGCTCCTTATTTGTTTGACGGACGTGCTGCCACTATGCAAGAAGTGTTCGAAGTTCACAAGCACGGAATTGACAAGAAAGTATCCAAGAAAGAAATAGAGGAATTAACTGAATATGTAAATTCTCTTTAAGAAGAAAGTGTATGAACTATTGTGATAAAATACATTACTCCCTGTTGACTGCTTCCCCGGAAGATTTTCCGTCGATGATAGACAGTTTATTGTCCCGGTTGCCCGAAGAAGAACGTATACTACGTTTGGTCTTGTTCGGTACGCCGGTTTTAAAAGATGAATATGTCACTCAACGTCAGCTATTCAAAGCGAAAGCGCGCCATTTCTTTGGAGACAGCGAACCGGCTCTTAGTTATGTTCTGCAACCCGTACCGGATGCTCCTTTAGTCATGGAAGTACATAGCTATCGTCCTGAAAGCGATGAACGGATTTTGTATCGGCATTATGATAATATTCCTTACGTATTGTTGGAAAATGAGTCGGGACGTTTCATGTTTGCCGGAGGATTTCAGGGCGATGACCCTTGTGCAGATATGGAACAGCGGTCGGTAGAGGCCTTCCGCCAGTTGAAGGGAGTTTTGGAGAAAGAATCGTTTCCTGTCAACAGCATTATTCGTCAATGGAATTATATAGAACAAATCACCGGATATGACGGAGCCGGCCAACATTATCAGTCGTTCAATAATGTGCGTACAGCGTTTTATGCAGGAAGTGATTGGTCGAACGGCTATCCTGCCGCTACGGGAATCGGGATGAACATGGGAGGTGTGCTGATTGATGTGGATGCGGCAATGTTTCACACTCCTGATGTTTTTGCCACTCCTATTGATAATAAACTGCAAGTTGCTGCCCACGCCTATTCCGAGCAGGTGCTTGAAGAAGCCCGGCAGAAAAAAACAACCCCGAAGTTTGAACGGGCCAAGAGTATGACTTTCCGGGAGCGACGTCTGGTTTATATCTCCGGTACAGCCGCAATCAGAGGAGAAGAAAGTCTGAAGGGAGTCGGTTTGGAACGTCAGTTGCAGATTACTATGGAGAATATCGCTCAATTGATAGATGATGCCCGTTTGGTTATGTTACGTGTTTACCTGAAGAACGAGTCTGATTATGAAGAAGCTCGCAGGGGACTTGAAAGTTATGGACTGAATATTCCTGTTTCCTATTTGCGGGCCGGTGTATGCAGGGAAGAACTATTGATTGAAATAGAGGGAATAGCGATAGATTAAATACGGAAATAATATTAATAATAACAGATAAAGCTATGACTAATTTGAAAAAGTACACAAATGCCGATTTCTACAAGAACGGTGTATTTCAGCAAGAGATTGCCATAGAGGCAATGAAAGAAATGTTTGTCCACTATAACATTCCCTTTACCGGATTTATGGCCGAGAATATGTGGGTAACGGATTTTGGTCTGGGAGACTTTGAAAATGTGGGTATGGGAGGTATCTTTTGGGTGAATGACCCGAAATATGGTTACTTTGCTCATGCCATTTATTTGCTTCCGGGACAGATGATTCCTGAACACGCTCATGTGAAAACAGACTTTCCGGCCAAACATGAGTCATGGATGGTGGAGAAAGGTTGGGTTTATAATTTCTCGGAAGTAGGAGAAACGACTCCGAATGCTCCGGCGATTCCCGCCACGCATGGGCCTGTCAAAAGCAAGAATTGCGTGATACAGAAAGTAGGCGATATTTTGCGATTGAAAGAAATGGAGACTTTTCACTTTATGATGGCAGGTCCGGAAGGTGCCGTTGTTTGTGAATGGGCAAACTATCACGATAATGCCGGACTGCGTTTCACTCACCCTACTGCTACGTTATGAAAAACTGGTACCGCATATTAATATTGTTTTTAGTATCTTCTTCTTTGCTGACTTTTACAGCCGCAGCTCAACAGAAGAATACTGATACTGAGCGCGCGCTCGTCTTGAAACTGGCTGCCTACTTGAAGGATTCTTCTTACATAAAGAATACGATTCGACAAATAGAGACTGAAAAGAAAGTCGAAACCCAAATCACCGGATATCAAAAACTTCATAAGCAAGTGCAACGTATGCTTCTGTTGCAAAGCGAATTGAAGTGGCTGAATATGGAAGCGATTCGTCTGGCTTATGAGGACATGAAGCGGATCGAAGGCTTCGATGCAGTAAAGTACCTGCCTATTTTGACCGAACTGGAACAGCAAGTAAAGCAGGGATTCGGCAATATATATAGCGGTGATGAGGCTGTTTTGGCAAATGCGGAAAAGGCCGTAGCCAATAAGCGTGCTATTTTACTGGCCAACCCATTGTTGAACGGCGATAAGATATTGACCGTTCGTTATCAACTGGGAAACAGGGATCGTCGGGCAATGGCTCCCGAACTGGGTACGCAGTCGAACAACTGGAGTAATCAGGAATCAGCCCGCCGGAAAGGTTTTAACGCCGATATTGTTGAGTTAAGTAATTTGCGTGATGAAGTACAAATCCGCACTATTTATAAGCCTGACAATACTTCTTCCATTGCCGATTTGAAACTGCATTGGGATGGAGACCGTGCGATGTTTACCCAGACAATGTCTGACAATCGTTGGAATGTGTTTGAAGTAAAACTGAATAACGGCGATTGTAAGAAATTGATTGATAATCCCGAACCTGATTTGGAATTTTATGACGGGACTTATCTGCCGGATGGACGTATCATAGCCAATTCGAACATCGGTTACCAGGGAGTACCCTGTGTCAATGGGAGCGACCCTGTAGGAAACATGGTACTTTATACGCCGCAGAGTAAAAATCTCCGCCGTCTGACATTTGATCAGGATGCAAACTGGAATCCGGTGATTATGAATAACGGACGTGTGATGTATACTCGTTGGGAATATACTGACCTGACTCACTATTACACCCGTATTGTGATGAACATGAATCCTGACGGGACGGAGCAAAAGGCACTGTATGGAAGTGGTTCAATGTTTCCCAACAGTACATTTGACGTGCAACCTTTACCCGGTTATGCTTCTGCCTTTGTCGGAATCATTTCGGGACATCACGGGGTGGCACGTTCGGGACGTCTTATTCTGTTCGACCCGGCAAAAGCGCGTAAAGGAGCCGCCGGTATGTTGCAGGAGATTCCTCATCGCAACCGTCCCATCGTTGAAGAAGTGAAAGACAGGTTGGTCGACGGGGTATGGCCTCAATTTATCAAGCCTTCTCCACTCAATGATACTTATTTTCTGGTTGCCGCAAAATTGGATAAGAATGATTTGTGGGGTATCTATCTGGTAGATAAGTTTGATAACGTGACTTGTCTGCATAAAATGGAAGGGGAAGGATATATCAGTCCGATAGCCGTGCGCAAAACGGTGACTCCGCCTGCTATACCCGACCGGGTGAAACTGGACGATAAGCAGGCAACGGTCTTTATACAGGATATTTATGAAGGTGAAGGATTGAAGGGGATTCCGCGTGGAACGGTGAAGTCGCTCCGTTTACACGCTTATGAGTATGCTTATGTCCAGACACAATCTGACCATAACTGGCATGGTATCCAGTCGGGTTGGGATATTAAACGTATGTTGGGTACCGTACCGGTGGAGGAAGACGGCTCGGTTATTTTTAAAATTCCTGCCAATACTCCGGTTTCTATCCAACCCTTGGATAAGGATGGAGTGGCTGTACAATGGATGCGTAGCTGGCTGACAGGGCAACCGGGAGAGATTGTCTCTTGTGTGGGATGTCATGAAGATCAGAACCAGATTGTAATCCCGAAACGTGTGATTGCTTCACAGAAAGCACCGCATGCTCTCACTCCCCCGGAAGGAGGAACCCGTTCATTTACTTTTGATCTGGAGGTACAACCTATTTTGGATCGTGCCTGTATCGCTTGCCACAATGGTGAGGGAAAAGCATTCGATCTGCGTGGGGGCAAGAAAGATGGCAAGGGATATGGAACATCCTATCTCAATCTTCATCCTTATGTGCATCGTCAGGGCGGTGAGGGAGATATGGTGGTACTTTATCCTTATGAATATCATCCTAATACCAGTGAGTTGGTCCGTCTTTTGAAAAAAGGACATTATAATGTGCAACTGACGGATGCGGAGTGGAGGAAAATTTATAACTGGATTGACTATAATGCTCCCGACAAAGGATATTTCAATGCTAATGTTCTGAAATCGTTCCCGTATCAGGGATACGACCAGATAGAACGCCGCAAGCAACTGACCGATAAATATGCGGGCGGTGCCGGAGTGGATTGGAAAAAAGAGATTGCCGATTATGCTGCCCAACTGAAAAACAAAGGTGAGATAAAACCGGTAATGCCCAAGAAGGTGAGTCCTGTGAAGGAGAAAGTCCTGAAGGTAAAAGGGTGGCCGTTTGCTCCGGACAGGGTAAAGGAAATGCTAGCCGATGAGAAAGAGACCGTTAAGGTGTTGGAAATAGCTCCGGGCGTTCAAATGACATTTGTACGTATTCCTGCGGGTGAATTTGTTATGGGCAGTTACCATGGGGAGCCGGACACTTATCCCACTACCAAGGTGAAGATAGATAAAGCGTTCTGGATGGGCGAACTGGAAGTGACTAACCAACAGTATAATACTATATTCCCGCAGCATGACAGCCGTTATGTGGATCAACAGTGGAAAGATCATGTCGTTCCGGGGTATCCGGCTAATAAACCGGAGCAGCCTGTTATCCGCGTAAGCTATAATGACGCAATGGAATATTGTAAGATATTGAGTCAAAAGACCGGACTGAACATTACGCTTCCTACCGAAGCGCAATGGGAATGGGCGTGTCGTGGAGGAAGCGACGAGGATTTCTGGTTTGGTAACTTGAATGCGGATTTCGGTAAGAAAGATAACTTGGCCGATGTGACAACCAACAAGTTTGCAGTGAGTGGAGTCGATCCGCAGCCGATGTCTCCCGAATCGCCCTGGTACAAGTATTATACGTTCCTTCCTAAAGCAGCCAATGTGGATGACGGAAGTTTGGTGCAGGTAGGAGGAAAGAAGTATGAGGCAAATCCGTTCGGATTATACTGTATGCATGGCAATGTTGCCGAATGGACGCGTTCGGATTATGTCCCTTATCCGTATAAAGAGAATCCGAAAAAGGTTTCCGAATATAAAGTGGTTCGTGGCGGTTCGTATATTGAACGGCCGAAATATTCCACAGCATACTCACGTAAGGGATTCTATCCTTATCAATGTGTGTTTAATGTCGGTTTCCGTGTCATTATCGAAGATTAATCGAATATACTAATGAAAGCTACTCTGAAAAGACTGATTTCCTCTTCAACAACGACTATTGTGTTGTTGCTTGTATATGGCGCAGGTTTGGCGATTGCTACTTTTATTGAGAAGTATCAGGGGAGTGAAGTAGCCCGATCGGTGGTGTACTGTTCTCCTTTGTTTTTCCTTCTTCAATTTTTGATAGTACTCAATTGGTTGGCTATCGTTATCAGGCAACGTTCGCTGAAAATGCGCAAATGGGGAATGTTAGTTACTCACGGGGCTTTCATTCTAATTCTGCTGGGAGCATTGGTATCTCATCTTTATGGTGAGGAAGGTATTCTTCATTTGCGTGAGGGAGAGACGAGCAATCGCTTCGCTGTCCGTCACGCCGGTGAAGTGACTTACCATACGCTGCCTTTTAGTGTGGAACTGATAAATTTTACATTAACCCGTTATCCCGGTTCGTCCAGCCCGTCTGCGTATGAAAGTGAGTTGCTGGTACATCTGGATGGAGAAGTCATTTCGGAACGGGTTTATATGAATAATGTGCTGGATGTGAAAGGTTATCGTTTCTTTCAGGCTTCTTATGATCAGGATGAACAGGGTACGGTGCTTTCTGTCAACCGTGATGTGGCTGGACGTACCATCACTTACACCGGATATGCTGTTCTGTTGCTCGGTCTGGTATTGTGTTTTGTAGACAGGCGTTCACGCTTTATGTTACTCAGCCGGCGGTTGAAGGAGTTGCGTTGTTCGTTCTTCCTTATGTTGCTGACGCTCTCTTCTTTGACGGTTCATGCCGGTGAGACCTCGGTACAAGCGAGGGAGGCAGTGCTGAAAGACGTCATTGATAGCGGGCATGCTGCCCGTTTTGGTGCATTGCCTCTTCAGTCGGGAAGAGGGCGTGTACTTCCTGTCAATACCTTCTCGTCTGAAGTATTGAGGAAACTGCATAAGTCTGATTCCTTTTATTCTTTAAATTCCGACCAGTTTCTTCTTAGTGTTTTGACAATGCCGGAACGTTGGACGTATATTCCATTTATTGCTGTTCCCGGCAAGGAATTGAGTGACTTTTATCAGTTGCCGTCCGGACAATGCGCCTATATGGATGTATTTGATGCGGACGGGAATTATAAATTGCAGAAGAAGTTGGAAGAAGCATACGGTAAGATGCCTGCTGCGCGGACTCGTTTTGATAAAGACCTGATTAAGTTTGACGAGCAGATTAACATCTTTCATCAGTTGCTTAATTGGCAGCTGTTGAATCTCTTTCCGAAAGAAGACGACCCGCAACATACGTGGTATGCTCCGGGGGATGATTTGTCGGCTTTTTCGGGAAAAGACTCGATGTTTGTCTCCCGGGTGTTGGCTTGGTATGTGGAAGAAGTACAGACTTCCTTGCAGAGTGGCGACTGGACAAAGCCTGATGAAATAGTAGGTATGATTTCCACTTATCAACAGGCAAAGAATAAGATAGCCGGTGTCACTTCCGGGAAAATGGAGGCGGAGATAAAATATAACCGTTTGGATGTGTTCAGCCAGTGCAAGAAAGGATATCTGATTTTTGGCGGGTTATTGCTGGTGTTTGCTTTTGCTTCTTTATTCAAGCGTGCCCGTTGGATGCGTTGGGCAAGTCGGGCACTTGGTGTGGCTGTCCTGGTGGTTTTTCTTTTCCATACGTACGGAATGGGGATGCGCTGGTATATTGCAGGATATGCTCCGTGGAGCAATTCATACGAAACAATGGTCTACGTTGCCTGGGCTACGGTTTTTGCCGGTTGGCTGTTCGTGCGTCGTAGTCTGCTGACTTTCGCTTTGGCTACGTTGTTCGGTGGAGTCATCTTGTTTGTATCGGGACTGAACTGGATGGACCCGCAGATAAATCCGCTTGTTCCTGTTCTCAAGTCGCCGTGGCTGATGTTTCATGTAGCTGTTATTGTAGGTGCATACGGATTCTTCGGTATCAGTTGCCTGCTCGGACTGGTCAATCTGGTGATGATGAGTCTTAAGAAGGCAGTGCTGGCACAGCGGATAAAAGAATTGAGTATTATCAACGAAATGTCTCTTCTGATTGGACTGGCTTTGATGACGATAGGAACATTTCTTGGAGCTATCTGGGCTAATGAGTCGTGGGGACGTTACTGGGGGTGGGACCCGAAAGAGACGTGGGCGCTGGTTACGATGATCGTTTACGCCATTGTCACTCATCTTCATCTGGTGCCGTTCAGAAACAGCCTATGGCTGTTCAACATAGCTTCGGTAGTCGCTTTTTACAGTGTGTTGATGACGTTCTTCGGAGTGAATTATTTCCTGAGTGGTATGCATTCCTATGGACAAAACGACCATGTCGGAGGAATGTTTGTCTATCTTTTGCTGTCGGTACTTTTGGTCGCGCTGATTGGATTTATCTCTTTCGCGAGAAGGCAGAAACAGAATAGCTAATCGAATGTAATGATGTGTAGTATGAAGAATTTTATATTGTTAGTTGCTTTATTCCTTGTTGCACCGTTTGCTCAAGGCAGTTCCCCTCAGCATCTGTTGGTCGGTGGTTCCGGCTGGAATAAGATTGCCATAATCAATAAAGACACAAAAGAAATAGTCTGGGAATATCCTCTGGAAAAAGGCTGGGAATGTAACTCGGTGGCAGCCACGAAAGCGGGAGAAATTCTTTTTTCCTACTCCAAAGGAGCAAAAATGATAACCCGTGACGGGCGGGAACTTTGGAATATCGCCGCACCCGCAGGATGTGAGATGCAGACGGCACGTATATTGCCGGACGGTAATGCATTAGTAGCTTGGTGCGGTCATCCGTCTACCATTCTGGAGGTAAATATGAAAGGAGAGGTCCTTTCTAAAACCGAGTTTGAAACAGGGATCGAACGTCCTCATGCACAATTCCGTCAAATAAACAAGAATAAGAAAGGCAATTATCTTGTGCCTTTATTTGCCACTTCGGAAGTGCGCGAAATTGCCCCTAATGGTCAACTGCTGAATAGTGTAAAGCTCTCCGGTACTCCTTTTTCCTCTGCTTTTCTGGACAACGGAGACTGTCTGGTTGCTTGTGGAGACGCTCATTGTTTCGTGCAACTGAATCTTGAATCGAACCGGATTGTTCGCCGGGTGAATGCCAATGACATAGAAGGTGTACAACTCTTTTTTGTAGCCCAACTCTTTCCTTTGCAGAATGGGGGACTTTATATCTGTAACTGGCAAGGGCACGACCGCGAAGCCGGTAAAGGGAAACACCCCCAGTTGGTCGAGATTGATTCGGAAGGCAAAGTGGTGTGGCAACTGAATGATAAAGTTAAATTCGGCATGATTTCTACTATTTGTCCGATTCGAGAATAGTGTCGGACCGTTTATTTTGTACATTTGCCGGGTGATATAAATCCTATTCTTCTAACGCAATGAAATGGCAACTCTGTAAATAGCTTCGCTTATATGGATGGTGAATAACGGAAAGAACTGTTGTCCCCAACTGTCTGTGGCTTTACATAAGTCGCAGGGTGTTTTGTCAGTCTATATCGGAAACTATATAAAAGAAGTTATAATACAATGAATACGAAAGTATATCCTCGCACCAATGATTTTCAGACTATCTATCTGAATACAGTCATAAAGAATCCTGCCATTATTGTAGGCGATTACACTATATATAATGATTTTATAAATGACCCGCTTGATTTTGAGAAGAACAACGTTCTATATCATTATCCTATTAACAAAGACCGGTTGATAATTGGTAAGTTCTGTTCTGTTGCTTGCGGAACCAAGTTCCTTTTTAACAGTGCGAACCATACCTTGCGTTCTTTATCCAATTATACATTCCCTCTTTTCTTTGGAGAATGGGGCTTAGATAAAGAAGATATCGCTTCGGCTTGGGACAACAAAGGTGATATAGTGATAGGTAATGATGTGTGGATCGGGTATGAAGCAGTTATCATGTCCGGAGTGCATGTTGGGGATGGAGCGGTCATAGCATCACGGGCAGTAGTTACGAAAGATGTGCCTCCTTATACGATAGTAGGAGGAACGCCTGCCAGGGAGATACGGAAACGTTTCGATACCGATACAATCACTCAATTGCAGGAATTGCAATGGTGGAATTGGAGCATGGAAAAGATATCGAGATGCCTGCCTTGTATAATGGACGGGAAGATGGATGAATTATTGGAATTTCGACCATGACTTGATTGAAACATGATATGTTTTTCGTTTCTTCATACGTCCGATAAGCTGATTAGTAATGGTCGGCTCTGCCTCTCTGGTATCGGGTAAAACATTGATAAATAACCTAATTTGAATCAAACATTTTTCCATATCGGTTCGTTTAATAAAAAACGAACTTAATATGTGTCAGGTATGAAATCTTTTATTTTAATGGTGATAGCCATGGTGTGTGCGGTTTCTTTGGAAGCACAGAGTAAGTCTTTTTATGACTTCACTGTGAGAACAATTGACGGTAAGGAATTTCCTCTTTCATCTTTGAAAGGGAAGAAAGTGCTGGTAGTGAATGTAGCTTCCAAATGCGGACTGACTCCACAATATGCCAAGTTGCAGGAATTGTATGAGAAGTATAAGGATAAGAACTTTGTTATTATCGGCTTCCCTGCTAATAATTTTATGGGGCAGGAACCGGGAAGTAATGAGGAAATTGCCAAGTTCTGTTCATTGAACTATGATGTCACTTTTCCGATGATGTCCAAGATTTCTGTTAAGGGCAAAGATATGGCACCGCTTTATCAATGGCTGACAGAAAAGAAACAGAATGGGAAAGAGGATGCCCCGGTCCAGTGGAACTTTCAAAAGTTTATGATTGACGAGAACGGAAACTGGATTGGGTTCGTTACCCCCAAAGAGAGTCCGTTCTCCGAGAAAATCCTTACTTGGATAGAGAAGAAATAAGGGATACTTTCTTCAACTCCTCTTCAAAGTTGGGAGTGAAAATGCCTTTGCCTAAGTTTTCTTTTATTTCTTTGACCGTCCAAAACCGTCCTCCGTCCAGTTCGTCGCTGGGGTGGATCTCACCGTCGTAAACTGTTTTATGAACAAATACGAGCTCTTTTTCACGTTCGGACTCGAACACATAATGAGTCAGAAGTTCAGGAGTAAAGTCCGTGATGCCTAACTCCTCACGGACTTCCCGCTTCAGAGCTATTTCTACACTTTCTCCTAAATCAATATGTCCGCCTACGGCTGTATCCCATTTCCCGGGCTGGATGTCTTTCCATTCGGGACGTTTTTGTAGATACAACTCTCCTTTGGTATTGAAGATGTGCAGGTGGACAACCGGATGAAGCAATCTGCTGCCACTATGACATTCTCCACGAGTGGCGGCTCCGGTGATATTTCCCTGTTCATTGACAACGGGAAACATTTCTTGGTTATTATCACTTGGCATAATAGTCGCTATTATTTTCTTATCAGCAAGATTATATCGTAACTTACAATAGATATTTTTACGGTATTAATAAGGAAGAATCTCCATAACTCAGGAATCTGAAATCGTGGCTCAGGGCATAATCGTAAATCGTGCGCCAGTTCCCTTTCACGAAAGCGGAAACCAATAGAAGCAAGGTACTTTGCGGCTGGTGGAAATTAGTAACCATTGCTTTCACTATTTTATACTGATAACCGGGAGCTATGATGATCTGCGTACTGGTATGAAGTGCTTCAAGCCCGTTTCTGTCGAGATACCCCAATATCTTTTGTAGGGCAACAACCGGAGGAATCTGGTCGTACTTTTCGTATGGCTGCCATTGTCTGACGTGCAGTTCCTGTTCCGTAGCGTCCGGATGATCGGCCAATGTGACCCCTATATGATACAAGCTTTCGAGCGTGCGCACGGAAGTGGTGCCTACGGCAATGGCGCAACCGTCATGGTCGATCAATTTCTTGATTGTATTCCGGTTGACGGATATATATTCCGTGTGCATCTCGTGTCCTTCAATTTCCTCGCTTTTCACCGGCTTAAAAGTTCCTGCCCCTACGTGCAATGTCAGTTCCTCAAGGTCTATGCCTTTTTCCTGCAATGCTTCCAGTACTCGCGGGGTGAAATGCAATCCGGCAGTAGGTGCGGCTACCGAACCTTTTATTTTGGAGTAAACAGTCTGATATGTTTCCTTGTCGCTTTCCTCCGTATTCCGGTTCAGATAGGGTGGGATAGGAAGCTCTCCGAACACTTCGAGGATATCGGCGAAAGTTACTTCGGGGTTATTCCATGCGAAGTCTACCCAATGGCTGGTACCTTTGCATTCTCCTCTCGTTGCTGTCAGAGTAATAGGAAAGCCTTTGACGGTCATTTCCCGTTTCAGTGTCCCGTCCTTCCATTTCTTCAGATTGCCGATCATGCAGAGCCATGCGGCGTGTTCCGTTTGCTGGAAGTTCAGTACATAATCATTGGGCTGAATCGGTTCGAGACAGAATACCTCAATCAGTGCACCTGTTTCTTTGCGGAAGTGAAGGCGCGCCTGGATGACTTTTGTATTGTTGAATATCATTAGGCTTCCTTTCGGCAGATATTCCGGTAAGGAAGTGAAAGTATCTTCGGTCACTTCACCGTGGCGATACACCAATAGTTTCGACTGGTCGCGAACGGGTAGCGGGAATTTGGCAATACGTTCATCCGGCAATGGATAGTTGTATTCGCTAATATGGATATGTTTCGGATTCTCTTTCATTGTTGCTTGGTATAATAAGTTCTATTTGTTGCTTGTCCCATATTTTTTAGCTTTCATCCTGGAATAAAAAGAAAGAGGTTAGATTTTACTCTAACCTCTTGAAGATCAATTCGTCGGGATGACAAGATTCGAACTTGCGACCACACGCCCCCCAGACGCGTACTCTACCGGGCTGAGCTACATCCCGAATTGCGGATGCAAAAGTAGTGCTGCAAAAGTAGTGCTTTATTTTTAATCTGCAAATAAATCGCTGTAAAAATACAAGTGAACATCTTCTATAATTATCGTATATATCTTGTTATTAATGAAATATGGTTGTATCGAAAACTGCTATTTAGACAATATTCTAAATAATACCAAGTCTGTTTCGGGGGCTGTTTGGTATCCTATTCAGTGCAAAATATATGCAAAAAGTCCCGACTTATAGCAATAAAAAGCGTCTAATCATCCCGAAACCTTAATCAAACCTTAATCGAACCTTAATCAAAAAGCAGGACGAACAAGTGGGATGCAAATAGATTGCAAAGTTAATGTAGGTTAAAGTCTGTCCCAATTTCGCAATGTTTTAAGGAACCTTCCTTGTTGAGTCATTGCAATGATGTAGTTTTAATCATCGGAATTATCTATCTTTGCATTGAGCGAGAGTGAAGCTCTATACTTTAGCCTTATGTAAAGTATAAAATAATTTCGTCGGCCATATAACTTAAAAAGAAAAACAACAACATGGCAAGGACAAAAATCGTGCTTTTCAAAAGCAACATTAGAAGGGACGGAAGCTGCCCCGTCTGTTTAAGGGTGGCAAAAGAGGACAAAACAAAGTACATCGACTTGCAACTGTCGGCAACGAAAGGACAATGGGACGAATTGGCATCCCGATTTAAAAAAGACAAGCGTGTCAATCCTAACTACGAAAATTACAATGCGTTGCTGAACCGTTATGAAGTCCGAAAGGATGAAATCCTACAAAAGTTCATGGAGGAACGGGTAAACTGGACGCTTAACCAGTTCGAGGAGGAGTTTCTTGGTATGTCAAAGCAGGGTAAGGTTTATGACTACTTCATGCGACAGGTGGAAAACCTAAAAGCCACAAGGCATATCGGTAACGCAAAAGTCTATGAGCGTACTTTGCATATGCTGGCAAAGTATGACGACAAGATTGAGGAACGGCTGTTTTCCGAGTTAGATGTAAAGTACATCAATCGGTTTAACCTTGAAATGGAAAAAGACGGCTGTTGTGGAAACACCCGTAAATACTACCTCAAAACATTGAGAGCGGTTATGAACAAGGCGATAAAAGAACGTGAAGCCCCGTCAAACACCTATCCTTTCGGTAAGGGTGGCTTTGAAATCGGTAAGCTGGCAGAGGAAACAGCCAAACGCTACCTTTCACCACATGATTTGGAGCTGATA